>JBFLWK010000020.1 GCA_040757695.1 Elusimicrobiota bacterium | reverse complement strand
AAAATTTTTTGCTCGCTAATTTTGCTAAACAATCAATTTCCACTGATTTGTCAAAGAACTTTAAACTTATTTCAGCTACCGCTTGACATAGTGTGTCCACGAATGCACACGAATAAACACTAATTTAGGGCTTACTGAAAAATTATTTTTCTGTTAATATCTCACAACGGCGACCAACGGCTTCTACCGTTTTTCTGTCGCCTTGTTAATAATTTTGTCTGATTTTTCTATATTCTTGCCAGCGCTGTGGATAAATTCATCGCCAAAAAGCCTAACCGAATATTTAACTCCTCATTTTTGAACAGCAGTCGCTCTAAACCGCGGTGAACTTTCACAACACCAATAAATCCTTCAATTTTGCTTCGGCTTTTCTGCTTCCACTTCACCCACTTCTCTATTTTTCTCGTCACCAAACCTTTTCGTCCTAATGGCACAAATGCCGCTTTTATTTTTTCTACTAACCATACACGAACCTTTTCCAATAGTCCAGTATCCGTCGGATATGTCACATTTGCAGGAAACACCGTCGCATCTACCATCTGCTCGCTGGCTTTGATTATTTTCCGTTCCTTTAATAAACTGAATATCTTATTCTCAAACTTTTTGGCATGCCTGAGGCAGATCCACCCCAGGTGGAAAATACTCAATACCTAATCGCTTTCTCATCCTCGTCAATGTTGATGAATCAATCTCTTTTTCCGTCACCAACTGATCATATCCACAAAAATATTGAATATACGGATTCTCCAGAAAATCTTTTACTACTTCTTCATCACTGATAACCTTCTGATGTTTTACTATCATCAACCCGTTGATTAACTGGCTGTCTTTACCAGGGCGACCTACATCAGAAAAATATTTCTTGTAAATATTTTCTAACTCGTCCCACGGTATGATGTCATGCAACTTCATCCACCGGTTATCGGAATTCAACTTCCCGCCAAACGGTCATGCCAGAGGCAGATCCGCCTCTGGCGGACAATAACTCCGAAAATAAGTTTCCAGTGCGACGGTCTTTTGATTTATAGGACATTTTTTGCCTCCGTTCACTGTCAAAACTGCAAGGGTTTTTGGCTCTTTTCCCGTTTTTCCTTGCAGTTTTTGTGTTATTTTTAATGTCCTATTATACTATTTTGCCGTCTATATTTCAATAAGCTTTTGCATTTTTCAGTAAGCCCTAAATTACGAGCATAAAGATAAGTGAATATACTTGCAATAAGAAATGATATAATGATATTCCAATTAAATGCAGAGAGTGTAGATAATAAAATAAAAAATAGAAGATTTATAGGATAAAAAAAACCACCTTCGCCGTTAGCGTGGATAGGAAACCCACACATAGCATTAGAACACCAGAGCGGTAAACCTTTTTCTTTAATATTTTGTGACAAAAAATACTTGAACGGATATCCGAGGTCCAAAATATCGCAACCAGTTAAATCACCTGTGATAAAGATTTTTTTAAAGAAGATAATTCCATAAAAAAATATTACGACTGTTATAGTAACAAGTATAACCGGTAGAATTGAATATATTGCTATTTTTGGGTTTAATCATTTTTTTTGATTACTAATTTCGTTTTGCTCAAATTATAAAGCGCATCAAAATAATCCGGGGCCAGTTCAATGGCTTTCTGATAGTGTTTGAGTGCATTGCGATAATCACCTTTCGCATAATATACAACACCGAGGTTATTATGTGCTTTTGCGGAACTCGGGTCCATTTCAACAATTTTCTGGTATTCTTGTAAGGCGTTATCATATTCTTTTAATAGGTAATATATCTCAGCAAGAGTAGTGCGGGCTGATATTAAATCCGGATTTAATTCAATCACTTTTTTATATTCTTGAATAGCATTCCCATATTCTTTCTGGGTATAATATATATTGCCAAGATTGTTATGTGCTTCTAACCGATATGGATTTATTTCAATTGCTTTTTTATATTCAATGATAGCATTTGAGTAATCATTACGAGTTTGATAGAGTACAGCCAGATTATAGTGTGCTCCGGAAAGATGTGGTTTTATTTCAATCGCTTTCTTAAATTCCTGATATGCTTTTTCATATTCCTTTCGCATATAATATATGTTACCAAGCGTATTGTGTAGTTCTGCATAGTCAGGTCTGATTGTTACAGCTTTTTGACATAGTTGAAGTGCTTTTTTATAGTCATCAGATGGTCCGTAGTTAATGAGTGCTAAATTATAATATGCTCGTGGATTGTTAGGGTATTTTTTTATAACATCCTGCCATAAAAATGCCGGCTGGTTAAAAAGTTGGTTTCGTTTATATGTAGTGGTTGCTAATGCAATTAGATGTACAACTAATAAACCTGCTAAAATTATAATTCCTTTTTTACCGATTTTTGATATACAGGAAATCATAGATGTTTGAGTCCCTACACGCAGGGGCGAATTTATTCGCCCTATCAGTAGTTGCCAATTTATTGGCATTCTTGAAAATAGAAAATAATAAAACAAACCAAGTAATAGATAAAATCCATAGCCCGAAAAATATAGTCGTCTCTCTTCTACATCACTGGTAGTTGGGAAAAAACTGGATGTCGGTAATAAAGTAATGAAAAACCATAACCCAGCAACTACTGTTATTTTAGATATGATTGTTTTTTTTCTGTAGGTAATATAAATCAGTAAAAACAAACATATTAGTAAAACCCAAGAAATTATGATTCTGAACTCAAAAAAAGTTCTTAAATATGTCTGATGGTCTATACACAATCCTGTTGGTATGAGAAGTAAATTCAGGTATTTCAAGATAGCACGTGGTTGAAGCATAAGATATACAAATCTGTTTGGAAGTGCACACTCTAATGCTTCTATATCGCCGATACCACCGAGATAAAATTGCTTAAATAGTAGATAAAGAACAAGCAAAATCCAAAAAGGCAGATGGTATCCTATTCTTAATGGTCGGCTCAAAAAAATATAGTCAAATACCAATAGTATCACAGGCAGAACCACAGCATCAGACCTGGAAAATACTGATAGAATGAAACAGATAAGAGATAGGAGATATGAGATATGAGATTTTTCATATTTTAAGAATAGCAACACCGCAAGCAGAAAAAACAGTGTGGATAACAGCACAGACCGACTAAAAATATATGTTACAGAATGCGTATTAGCAGGATGAACAGCAAAAAAAAATGCTACAAACAAGGGTAAAAAGGTAGAAGGTAGAAGGGTGGATGGGAAAAAAGAGATTATTTTTTTTGTCAGGATAAATATCAAAATAATATTAAATATATGGACAGTAAGGTTAAACAAATGATAGCCGAATGTGTTCAATTTACCGAAGTAGTAATTCAAAGTAAATGTTAATGATACTACAGGTCTTGATGGGTCGTTTTTATTGATGTATCTGTTTTTATCAGTATATGGTTCAAAAAGTTTAGTTTTAAGATTGCTTAATTGTCTTATGTCAGGATTTTCAACGATTTTGGCGATATCGTCAAAAATAAATGGTACTTTAAGAGATGGGAAATAAATAATCACAGTAACTATTATTATGCCACACAACAAGAACCAATTCTTTTCAATACCCATTATTTTTGCCCTTTGATTTGCGGAATAATAAATTTTGCATTTTTATAATTTGGGTTAAGTTGGAGCACCTTTTCCAACATTCTTAATGCTTCACCGTATCTGTAACTTAAATAGTAAGCATACCCGATATTAAAGTTAACATCTACAGAATTGGGTTTTAGTTTCAGCGCTTTTTTTAAATATTTTAATGCTTCATCTTGCATGCCTTTTTGACTGTAAATTATACCGAGTGAATTAAACGGAATGTAATCATCAGGATTTATCTCAGCAGATTTTTCAAAATATTCTTTTGCCTTATCAATATCGCCCTGTGTTTCATAAATCTCGGCAAGATGTGCATACCCAACCGATGAAAGCGGATTCATTTCAATCGACTTATTAAAATTTTGTATTGATTTATGATACTGTTTTTTTATTTTATAGATAATTCCCAAACTTAAAAACGGCGCTTTATGATAGGTATATTTTTTTTCTTTAACCATTTTTTCATATAGAGCAAGTGCTCTATCATAATCACCGGAGTCCTGATAGATTGTCGCTAATGCACCCTGTCCGTCAACCAATTCAGGGTCAAGTTTGAGTGCATAGTTCACATATTCAAATGCTTTTGGATAATTTTTATATTTTGCCCAAAACCAGACCTATTGTTGAGTTTATGCCGGGGCTATCAGGAACCCGTTCTAGTGTTTTTTGGTAAAAAACAAAATCGCTCTTCCAATCCAAGTTGCGAATAATTGTCATTGTAGCCAATAATATAATAGTACCCCCCCACCAAGCCGTAGCCGGCATTTAAATGCCGGCTACCGATTTTTTCTAATAATAATGCTAAAAGCACACAAATCCCTATAAGCGGTAGATACATATATCTTTCTGCAACAATATTTTGCATCGGGAGTATGTTTGAAGTTAGCAGAAATGCTATCGGTATCCACATTAGCCAGAAAAATGCAGATTTTGATTTTTTGTAGCAGTAGAAAGACACTAAAACAAAAATTATTACAAGAATTAAGCCGAAAATTATCTGTGGTTCAGAAACTGACTTTGGAATGTTTATTCTGTATTCCATACACAGATTAACAGGATAAAAAATCATACCTAAATATATAGGTAGTGCTTTAAGCATCACAAAAATGTTTACAAGAAAACTATCGCCGGGATATTTTATGGCTGCTTCTGTTGGATGTCTGAAAATAAAAAACCTGACAATCAAATAAAAAACCGCAACTGCAAAATACGGAATATATTTTTTTAACCACAAAAACACGAAATTCCGAAAAAAATCCAAATTTCGTGTCTTCGTGCTTTCGTGGTAAAATTAAATCATATAAAATGAGCACAGCAGGTAAAGTTATTGCGGTTTCCTTGCAAAAAACAGCAAGAAAAAAGCAGATAGGAGATAGGAGATAAAAGTTACGAGTATTTTTAATATAGAGAAATAACGAAAGCAGGAAAAACAGTGTTGATAATTGCGTTTCAACGAAAGAAACCATATTCGCAACTTCTGTATTTACAGGATACACAACAAAAAAAAGTGCACTGAAAAAAGTGACCATAAATAGTCGCACTACTCCTCTGCAAGCAGAGGACTCCGGGTTTATTGGAGTCCCCAACTTGTTGGGGTTATCTTGCAGAAGATACAAAACCAGAAAATAAATCAGAACAGCATTAGCGATATGTAATATGACATTTGTAATACGCTGCCCGAGGGGTTTTGTATTCCAGATTTTGTAATTAACTATATGGAGCAAAAAGGGTAAAGGGCGGTATGTAAAATCCTGCGTGTACTTGAAATAATTTTTCGGCGAGAAGAAAAACCAACAATTTTCAAGCCTTTTTATGAAATTTCCATTCTGAATAAAAAGCCCATCATCCCATAGATAGGGATTTTTTAGCGTGTTGGAATAAATCAAAAAACCAGCAGATATTAAAACCAAAATTGAGATTAAGATATGTTTTTTCTTCACCAGAACAAGAATCCCTTCTTTTTTTCAATTGAGAAACGCAGTTTTGTCAAAAGCGATGGCACGAAAGTTACACCACCTGTTTTTTCAGTAGGATAACCCGTGATTTCCAGATTTGCCTGAAAACTTTTACCTCGCAATTTTCTATTTTTCGGTATTTTCAGAAAGACATCTGAAGAAGCCGTTTGACCTGCTGGTAAGGTATAAGTGGAAGGCACAACTTTTAGCCAGTTCGTATGCTCAATTGGCTGGTAGTCGGCGTTTAAACGCCGACTACTGACTTCGGAAAGGATTTGTACAGAAATAACGATATTAAGCGGTTTATCGCTTCTGTTTATTACTTTCAGCGGCTGTTCTAATTTATATTCCTTGTTAATTGATAAGTTCTGTAATGTGACATCCACAAAAGTAGTTGCAATACTTCCACCAAATAAAGGGACGGAGCAAATTAAGAATAAAGTGACGGAGCAAATTATCTTTATCCAACTCGGTTTTTTCACTTACAATTCTCTCTTTTTCGGTTTACCTTTATGAGACCATCTCGGTTTTAGACCAAAATTTTTCATTTGTTCTGCAAACTCTTTATTTCCATATACACCATCGTTAAAAAACCGCTTTTCAGAACGTTTTTCAATAATACGACACAGAACAAACTCACGATATGCTATCTGTCTTTTTTCTGGTGTTTCCCCTAAACGCAAGTATTCAGGATTTAAATCTAATATTGGATTTCGCTCTCCAAACACATAAACTCTGTAACTTGACCACGGATATTGTTCTGGACTTTCAACCAATTCTGCTCTGACTGGATTTGTTTCTACATATCTTCCGCATTCAAGTAGATATAGCCCATTCTGAATAACAAAACTTTTGAATCTATCCTGCCAAAGGTAACCAATTCCTCCGTATTTGCGTCGGTAATACTGTGCATATGATTGATTTAATTTCCGCATTGCTTTGGCTAACATTTTACCTTCTGGTAATGTTAATATTAAGTGAGGATGATTTGGCATCAAAGTATAATGATACAATTTGATAGAATAATTTTGTTTGCAATCAGCAAGAATCATGAGATATCTTTGATAATCCTCATTTTCATGAAAAACAACTTGCCGATTGTGGCCTCTGCTTAAGATATGGTAGATACCATTATTAATAACAAATCTTGATATACGAGGCATTTTATTTGCTCCGTCCCTTTATTCCTTCCCGTCCCTTTATTCCTTCCCGTATTTGCTCCGTCCCCATTTTTTTAGGGGGATTCGGCGCGGATGAATAAGATGATTTCCTGTGGGTCGGCTGTGCCGGAGGTTGTTGGCATATCTAAACGCAGCCACAGGTCTATTGTATCATCTACAGGAACGCTTACACCATCTTCAGTACCATCTATTGTGAATCTACCACCACCTGCTTGTGTCTGGCTGGTTTTATATGTGCCTGATGAGACAATATCTTCAGTACCAAATGCGGTGAATGCAGGTTGAGATGTAGAATGGAATGCTGCTTTCAGGATAAATATATCATCATCTGCGGCTGTGCCGGTGGTTGACCATGGTGTTCCCGCGGTACCTGTTTCACATTTTATCGCAAAGTTTTCAGGGATATTGCCGTTATTTGTGACTGTGATAGACGAGCCGGAGACACCTGCGACGGATTGGGTTGATGCGCCTAAAGCGACTTCACCGAAATTGTAGCCGCCAACAGGTGTAGAGATAGATACGCTTAAAATCTGCGGATAGGCATAAGCGGTTGCTTCGTTAGCGAGGTTTCCAGTCCAGTTCCCTTCTGTTCCATCAGCCCAGTTACCGGCTTCATCCTGATAATTGAGCAGGCAGTAGTATGAGGTATCGCCGACTAAATTCTGGATAGTGGTTGATAGAAATAGTCCGGGTGCAAAAGCATCGCTACCAGTTGGTGAAGAAACTGCAGTCCAGTAGTACCAGACCCGAGTTGCTTCTGTAGTTGATGTGCAGTATTTTATCTGGTATTTAGAGCCATTAGTTAAGCGACCTAGCCAGACATCGTCGCCTGGTGCAGACCAGGTTAAGAGTATTGTGCCTGTTGATGTTGTAACCGTAAGCCCGCTTAAAGATGTTACTGCTGCTGGTGCGATTGTATCTGACGGTGCGGCAGGTTTTTTAAAGTTCATACTGAAATCTTCGTAACTACCTGACGAATTGTTCTCAATTGTAGTTACGGTTCCCCATGCAGCGCCATCCCATTTTTGCGAGCAGACCCAGTTTGCGGTACTATTAGTTACCACGAATATCTCGTTTGAATCATCATCCGGCGCGAGTTGCACATAGTTTATATTTGATGTATCTGGATTATCTGTAGTAGAATGCTCGGCTGTCCACACGCCATTTATATATGTGTATGCTTGTGGCTGTGCTTTTTGTGCATCGCCATCCGCTTCACACCAGACAATCAGACCTTCACCGGCTGTTTTTTCATAAGCGACATCAAACCCGCGTTCTGAATTACTGGTTGGACCGGTAGCATCGTGTTCTACGCCGTTTAGCCATGCGCATAGAGTTGACGAATATACTTCAGCATTTATATCATCATCTAAATCATAAGTCCCAATTATAATCTCGTTATTTGTTGGGTTTGCGGCGGCTTTGAGCCAGTTCCCGCCAGTTGCTGCGTCAGCCGGAGAATGGTTGTGTGCGGTTGTTGTTTCTGCACTCCAGGAATAGCCATCCCAGGTACGGTATTTTGCTCTTGTAGAGTTTGTATCCACCCAGACAACGAACCCAACACCTGCGGATTGTGCATATGCAATATCAAACGGCTGTCCGGAGTTATCTTCTGCATAGCCGGATAATAAAGTTGTTGGTGCAGCTGCGAAATTTGTACCGTTATATGTAGAGACATAGATACTGCCTTTGTTATCTGAATATGCTAATATCATTTCATTTGATGAAGGTTTTGGTTCAAGCCGGACCCTTTGAATATTGGCGAGTGTATCTATATTATCTGGTCCTGTCGTAGGAAATGTTGAGCCACCATCCCAGGTGACATAATTCAGCCCTGCGGTTGCTGTATCTTTTCTATAAACGATAACAGCATCACCAGAGACTTGTTCATATGCGACATCAAACGCTCGTTTTGTAGAAACACCGGCATTTGTTGTGAGTTCACCAGCAAGCCCCCAGCCGCCTGAAGGTGTGTAGGTAGAGACATTCAAGTCAGTTGCAGCATCAACAGTCACCATTATCGCTTCGCTTCTTGTAGGACACTTTCTTATAACCATAGGTCTGTTTGCGGTGTCACCTATATCAACAGTTATTTGTTCAGCCTGCCAGGCGGACGACTCCCATCTTCGGTATGCTGGTGTCTGGTTATCAGGTACCTGGACAGTTGAAGATGCGTAATAAATAAGAAACGCATCGGCGATTGGTGTTATCTTTGCCTGTGCGGTTGCGGCGTTTGATATCCCTGAAAGGTTACCTGCTTCATCCGCAGTCCAGATACGGAAATAGTAGGTATCACCAGCGGTAAGTGCTGCTACGGTTCTGTATTGCATTTCAGGGTAAGAGACCGCAGAGGTTGTAATTGTTATTTGTGCATTTGTTGATGCCCACCAGCCATAATTTTCGGCTAATGTAAGATTGTTTGTGTAGGTGATATAATATGTTGATGGTGCGGTTAAAGCACCTGCCGAAGGAGTGCCAGTTGTAGAATCGTCACCCGGTGTTGACCAAAAAAGTTTTATTTCTCCATCATTATCGCCGGTAAGTGCAGAAAGCGATGTCACCGCATCCGGTGCGACTGTATCAACAATAACAGACCAGGTATCAGGTGTAGAAGATAACGCACCGCATCTATCTCTTGACCATACCCGCCAGTAGAATGTAGTGTTATGTTTTAAATCCGTAGGGACTGTCCAGTTCCAGGTTGAGCGGTTCACTCGCCAGCCGTATTCATCTGCTTGCGATAGATCAGACCCTAAATCAGTATGCGTGGCCAGTTCTATAAGATAACTTGTTACAGTATCACCGGAATCTTCGTCTGCGGCTTGAGACCAACTAAAGTTGGGCCTAATTTGGTTGGTTGTTCCACCGGATAAAGGTACAGGATTTGTAGGGATTGGAGGCGCAGTATTGGAAAGAATACCATTAGCATCAAACCGGAGATCAAACCAGAAATCTATATCGCCGTCTTTTATATCCTCATCCCAGGCGTTCATACTGGTTGAGCCATTACCGACGGGATCGTTGTAATACTGATTTGACTCTGTGCCAGTAGAAATACGGATAATAGATACGGAATCGAGCGCATCACAGACGCCACCAGGATAACTAACATCCCAGGTTGAATCCCCACCACCAGCACCACCATTCCAGATGCATTGATTACAGAACGCAGCGATATGTATTCTTGCGGTTTTATTACCGACGAGCCCTAAATCACTTCTTGCAACCATAAAATCTATTCTTGGTGCGTTTACCCAGTTAGCACCATCCCCGGGAGTGCTCGGTGTACCCCAATCATTCCAGCCGGGTTTAAACAATTCTATCCGAGTGGAACCATCTGTAACATCGTGGCAATCAATATTAGTTTCAGCCCAGTTAGAGTTATCAGGTAGGTTACCGTATTCATTCCCTAATTCTATAGAACCGCTTTCTTTTGAGTTATCACCTATCCAGCTCAGTCCTGAAGAAACAGTTGTGTTTGTATCTATAGAGACAGATATATGCATTGTATTGTCAACAGTTAATGTTTGATATCTTACTCGGAAATATACATATTCATCATCAGCGGTAATCCGGAATTCTTCTATATCGTAATTAGTATCAGGGTCAGGTGCATCCCCGCGTTCTTCGTTATCTTTATCATTCCAGACCCAGATATAACCGCCGCCATTACCCGTGGTGAGTGAATATATCTGTCCTTCGTTATTGTTTGCTGGGAGTGAGGATGTTTGCCAGTCGGCTTCATCAGAATCAACCTCTATTCTATGTGTCAGTTTTGATGATCCGACAATACTACCGATATTGCCGGCTCTATCAACCCCGCAGACAGCATAATAGTAGGTTGAATTATAGAGAAGCTCGCTTCTTGTATCGGAATGCGAGGTTGTTCCCGGTGATTTGTAGGTTAATAGGTAATGGTCACCATCGCCTTTATTGTCATCTGTAATTGCGGAAACGGATGAGCAGTAGATATAATAGGAAGCGAGTCCAGAAAGCGAATCGGTTGTAGCAGACCAGGAGATATCAATCCCGATAAGAGCAGTTTGCTGGTTAGAGAGTGTGATTGATGCAGGTGTGGCTGGGCCAACATTATCAAACCCGAGCCGGGCACTCCCACCCTGACCTAAATCTGTTGAGGTTGAGGAAGTGAGTCCTCCTTCGTCTTCAGACCAGACCTGCCACCAGTAGGTGCCGTTATTGGCTAAAGTAGGCCATTGGTAGCCGGTAGTACCTTCTGCAAGCCAGCCGGAGGTGGATGCATGCCAGAGTTGTGACCAGTCCGCAGCATCAGAAGCAGTGGTGACTGAAGTCACGTGTAAATAAAATCGGACATTATTCGTGCCTGAATTCGGGTCGGATTGCGTGAATGATGAGATAATTGTTGTAGAATTTGTCCATTGCATTGAAGGGAGCGCAGTACCGGTATTACTCAATTGAGTAAGTCCTGCGGGTGGGTCTGGTGGATAAGGTGCTTCCACAGTAGCGAACTCTGCAGGGAATTGACACGATTGTGTAGATGTAAAATTGTAATAGTATAGGAAAGTAACTGCAGAATCATCATTCGGTGCAGGGTTATCGTCAGGAAATGAATTATAGATATTTCGTGCAGCATCCCATTTATGGAATGCGACTACACGCAGAGTTGATGGGTTATCAAGATTTGTCCATGTGATTGCAACCTCTGTTATTTTATTTGCTGAGTAGCCAATATACTCATTAGCAATATTCACTCCATTACCGGGATTATACCATGTTGAACCATTCCATTTCCGTAACTGAATAATATCACCTGCTGCGGAGCCGGATTCTATACAAAGTGCATAATCTGCACCGAAAGGCAGCCGATGCGTGTTTATATTATCCCATACAGGTGGAATATTTGTCCCTTTTGTAATATCATATGAAGAATGAGTATCAAAAAATACAAGGAAATCAGCGGTACTACCATCCGGGTCGGACAGATTACCATCAGTACCACCGTAACAGATATAAACCGCGGTAGAAGACCATGTGAAATAGAATGTGGTATTGTTTTCTATATCCATTTCTTCGGTAGTTGTTGACCAATCAGTCATAGCGCCATCAATTTTGATAGGATGGTAAGTGCCGGGAACACGAGCCCAGGCTTGCTGGGTTGGGCCTGCTTGCGTCATTGTATCTATTTGGGACATAAAACTGTTATCATCAACGGATCTTATTGCCCAGTAGTATGTTGTTCCTTCACTAAGCCCTGTAAGTGTACAATTTTGTGCTGTGCCAGCGGCGGTAGGTGTAGGTATCTCTGGTTGACCTTTTGCATCCATTACTGAAGGATGGTCCCACCAGGTATCCCACAGTGCTTGTGTATCGCCAGCAGCCCAGGTAGCGTATCTAACAACATATGAAGATACAGTACCGGTATAATTATCATCACCGGGTGCAATCCAGGAAAGTTTTATTTTCTGGAAGTCGCCATCTGCGGTTGATTTTGTATCACCGGTTGCAGATAAATCAGTCACAGGGCCTGGTGGAATATAACCACCCCAATGTTTTTCTCCTGCGGAGATAGTGCCTGAAGAATACACGCTTTCTAAACCACCATCATCAATACATTTCACTCGCCAGTAGTATGAGGTATCTACTGTTAATGTTAAAGAAGCATCATACCAAGTTGTGCCTTCGTTAAGATAACCTGAAGCGGGTTGTGTAGTATCAACAACCAAATATGGAGAAGCCCAGTAGGTTTCTTTTGTAGAAATCTGGATATGGTAGCTTACCTGCTCGTTTGCATTAGGGTCTCTAAGGTCAAATTTCAATCGCGGGGTAGTATCATCAGTCCAGGTATTCCATGCTAAGCCAATATCGTTATTTGTGCCAACAAGTTGGGTTAAGTTAGACGGTTGATCCGGTGCTTGGTTCACTATAGGTGGAGTAACAGTTGCAGATGCTGTGAGACAGAAATACTCTGCTGGAACAACCTCAGTAAAAGTCCATGGACCTTCTATAACAGTTGAAGAACCCCAAACATGGTTTATAGAATCCCAAATACGAACATAAAGTATATTATTATCTTCTTCATATGCACAAAGCCAGATTTCGTTATCAGGTGCGCGTTCTAATTGAAGAAAATTTGACTCGTCACCTTGAATACCTGTTATATCGGTCCAGGTAGCACCATCAAAGTATGTTGAATCAATATCTGCAGCATCTGAATACGCAACTACAACATGGTTTTCATGAGCGGCTGCTGATTCCCAGCAAGCATCTGCATATTGACACAGAACACCGCGTGCGCCCGAATCAGGTGTATCCAATCCTTCCCAGGTAGAACCTTGATATCTTATAGTATTAACATCATCACCCGCATCTAAAACTACCGCTATCATCATATTGGTTGTGTTAGGTTTCAGCGAAACAAACTCTATCGCATCTGTAACATCAGCAGCATCTACAGGTGTTCCCCAGGCAGTGCCATTCCATATTACTGCTTGCAAGATACCATTAGAGGTTGGCGAATGTGTTGCATAAACAACCATACAGTTATTTGATGTTTCTCGCATATACGCAGCATCAAACGGTGCTTCATCAATATACGGTGCACTGCCACCGGGTGAAGCAGAATTGGTTGATAAAATAACCTCATTCCCCCATGAAGAAACGCCATCCCATACTTTGGCGCCTACAAAACCTGCGGTAGAAATCCATACAACTACAAGTTCGTTAGCATCACTTGCGGGATTATTCACAAGACGAATAAAGTTGGGAGTACCTTGTGCACCTGTAAGCCCAACAGATAATTCAGCACCTAAAGTTGACCCATCCCAGGTTCTGTATATCATATCATTAGTACCTTCGTGATAAACAATCATACCTTCACCGGATGAGGATTCATATGCGATATCAATAGCACGGAAATCGTCATAACTGGCAGCCATACCGGTTCCTACTGGATTATTAGCGTTAGCGCCCCAGTTGCCTTGTAGTGTCCAAGTAGCAATATAGATTTCACCGGCATCGTTCAATGCAGCAAGTAGAAATTCATCCCGTTTTGGGCATTCTTTAGCGATTAGGTGTTGTATAGTACTTGCGAATGCAGGTCCGGGTGTCATAGTTGACCAGAAAGTAGTCTCTTGTGAGAGTATTCTATACCATGGGTAGGTAAGCGTGCCTGAAGAATAAACAACCATCATTTGAACATAATCAAAAATAATGTTAGCATTGTTTCTATCTGAATTCTCGGAATTCCTGCAGAGAAGGTTCATAGTAAGCACATCGCAATCCTGAACATCTACATAATCAACCGCCTGATAACTGCTTAATTTAATATACCATTTACTACCTGATGCTGAAGAACGCAGTTTGATTTCATTCCCTGATGTACCTGTCAGTATCAAAGTATTATCTATAACCTGTTGAGAGCCCGCGGTGAAGTTTATTTGTTTCCCTGCTTCTGTGCAACTTAACACAAAGAATGTAGTGCCACCGGCTAAAGTGCTTGTGCCAGTGCCATAAAATGTAACTGTAGATGTATTCTGAACAAATATACCGTTATTTGTCCAGTTGCCTGAAAGACGGACTTCACCGGTACCGGCTTGGAACTCACCACGAACAGCGCCTGAGATATTTGTTGTTATATCACCATCACAATCAAAAGTTGCGTAATTGGTCAGTGTAAAGGTAGAGCCAGCCTCTACTGTAAAACTTGCCGCTGCATAAATGTAAATGGGGACGGAGGAAAATAAAAGCAGCGACAGAGCGACCCCGTAAAAAATGGGGTAAACTCCGCGACAGAGCGACAGAGTGAACTGACGCAGAAATTGTAGTCGCAGGTTTTTAACCTGCGTAAGTAACGAGTAGCGGGTAATAAGTAGTTGCGAGCTCTTGGCTCGCCTACAAATAGCACGCCCCGTTAGAAAATCTTTTCTAAACGGAGCACGCCAAGGGCGTGCCACTACATCCTGTCTGTCCGTCAGGCAGGCTCGTAATAACAACCCCTTGTAGCCGACGCTTAAGCGTCGGCTACCAAATATTGTATCAATTATGGTTTTGAGTGGTTTCATCTTATATCCACATTTTTTACGAGCCTTTTTAAGGCAGGATATTTTTTAATTAACCGCTTTATATCCAGGGCATCCTTTTCCCTTTTCAGTTTATTGCGTTCAGGGTCTGTGTATGCCCAGATTTTGCCTTTAAGCACATCTTCTTTTTTTGCTACTTTTATTTTGTAGCCAAGTACATTCCGAATTCTTGCGCGCTTAATAAAATCACCGTATCTTTTATCTCGCTGTAGTTGGATTTTGATATCAGAATTTCTATGTTTCACTTCCCAAGTATGTGGATGCGTTTTTATTTTGAAGCCAGCAGTTTTTAATTCTTTTTTTAGCTGGTTTATATCTTTGATTGCGATAACACAATCAAAATCCAGCGTTATTAGTGGCTCACAATAAGCATTAACTGCAATCCCACCGATAGCACAGTAGTCAATTTTTTTTGAATTCAATATTTTAAGGAATTCAGCAAGAATATCTCTGCTTGAGTTTGTTATTCTGTTATAGAACTCTTTTTTTGTCATTTTGGACTTTCTTTCAGGATTTTATTTAAATCGTTCCAGATTCTCATATTTTCTGTTTCATCCGATATTTTTTGTGCCCACTGTGTCAGATATTTTTTATCAATTTTTTCAGCATTTCGCAAAATAATATTTTTAACATCAATTAAATCCAACTCACGACCTGCTATAATTTTAATAAGAATTAAGTCCTCAGGTGTTGGAAAAGCAACTAATCTGTTAAAAAATTTTATCGCAATTTTTCGTTTTAATACTGACTTCCCGAAATTCAGAGCATTTATGATAAAATCAGCGTGATAGTTACCTAAAAACAATCTGAAAACACCTCTTTCTAAAATGGTTCTTTCAACTTTTTTCTTGTCAAATTTAAGACCTTCTTTTTTTGCGATTTCAAGAAACCCACTCAGTTTATTTCTATCCAGAAATATCAGAAAATCAGCATCTTGTGTAAATCTCGGCTGACCAAGCACTCCTGCTGCTAACCCACCTATAAGAATATAAGGTGTTTTGGTTTTTTTCAGTAGATTATGAACTTTAACAAATAATTGGTCTATAGTTGATTTTTTGCCCATTTTTTGTTTGCCTGTAGAATCTGGCGTGCTAATTTAGAACAGACCAGTTCTTCTACTATTTTTGCACTTTTAGCAAAGCTCAAAGTAGCGAGATAGGTTTTGTTAAAATTTAGTTCCTCTAAGTTAAACGCTTGAGAAACATTTTTATTTTTTAATATATTTCCAGATTTACGAACGTTCTTAGCAGTTTTCATTTTCTGAAATAAAATCCAAAATTCCTGTCTGATAAGCAACATTTTGTTCTTTAACCATCATTTTTTTAGGCATTTCACACCTCCAATAAACGCAAAAATGGGGACGCAAAAATGGGGACGGAGGAAAATAAAAGCAGCGATAGAGCGACAGAGCGACAGAGTGAACTGACGCAGAAATTGTAGTCGTAGGTTTTTAACCTGCGTTATAAACGCAAATTGAAAATTTGCGGCTACCAATGACAGTCCTCTGTAGTCGGCGTTTAAACGCCGTCTACCTGAAATGGAGATTGCTTCGGCGGAGTTTACCCCGCACTGCGATGCGGGGCCTCGCAATGACATTATTCTGGTTTTTAGCGGTTTCATTTTAGTACTTTCTTTGACTTTCACCCGACCCCGTTTTTCTTTCCAGAGTTTCATAAATTAGGCCTGCCTTTTTTGCGTCTACTCGTTACTAAAAAAAATACTCCGTCACCATTTTTTATCAATACATTTTCTACTTGACAAAATTTATTATTTTTGTTATAATTATTTTGGGTAACTAAAATGATAAAATTTAACCTTGATAAAGAACAACGGAAACAGCTTACCAAAATTTTTCTTAATTTATGCCAAGCAGATTTTATAGCATTAGTAATCGGTAGAATTGCTACTCCTGAAAAAATAACAAAAGCGGCATTTTTACTCGGTATACTCATTTTTGTTGTATTTTTGTTATTTGGTATTTTGCTAAGTAAGGAGGAATAAAAATGGACCAACTTGCAATCCTTTTTCTTGTAGTGCTTATTGTTGGTTTGATTTTTGGTGGAATTGCAATCTACTCCCAGCAAAAGGAGAAACGCCTCCCTAAAAAGGTTTAACCTCTCAAAAATTATGTATTTCAGTATTTCCATAAAGCAAACCTGATACTTTTAAAATTTTTTTCAACTCGCTTTCTTACCACAGATTTTCCCAATAATAACAAATCCTTTTCTTCTACAGTTGCGGAATGATTCTAATCGTTATCATTTACCTATTCATATTTCCTACTTGCAACCCATCCAAAATGTATATAGCGATCTACCACCTGTGGTTTGGCAAGTACCAGCCCAACCTTCGTCAGTCCATTGAACTATAACTTGGTATGATCCTACTGTAGTTACTCGTAAACCACCACAGGTACTCATCGCTATATTGCTATTGGCGTTACCCGCAGGGAACACACCGTCATTAAAAGCGATTTCAATCCAATTACCACCAGGATCAACTACATATATTTTCATTCTGCATCTTGTCCATTGGGCTGAATCACTATTTTTTACTGGAATCGCAGTATTAGCAAAAATCATCGCTGGGCCTGTAGAAACGTAAAGTGTACCGGATAAACCCGGCACATATACAAAACTATCAGCTGCTTGATCAACAGAAACTGTATCAGTAGCAAAAATTGCAGTTGAAGTTACAACCAGATCCGCAGATTCAACTGTTAGATCCGTTAAAGCACCCACTTGGATATTCAGATTACCGTTTACTGTAGTTGTCCCAAGTGAGATTCTTAATTTATCGTCAGCATCTGCAATAAGGCTACCTGCTTGGATATTTATTCCTGAACTGGTTGTGATACCGAAGGTTGTAGCACCGGTTGCATTAAACTTGCCTGTGTTGAAATGTGCATCGCCATCGGATGTGATGGATGAAACTACAACATCAGCGGAATCTCTTACCTGGAAACTGGTTGAGCCGTCTGCAGAGTTGAGTTTCGCTTTTACATCCTGTGAGTAAAGGCAGTTGATAAGTTGATAAGTTGGTAAAGTAATAAGTAAAACCGCTAACCGACCTAACCGCCTTCCTGCCTTTCTACCTAACCATCTTTCCACCTTCCCATCTCTCCATCTAACCATCTCACACCTCCTTAAATTGTGGGCATGCGCTTTGTAGTGCGGCATTAATGCCGCACTACCAATAGTTAACCCATTGTAGCCGACGCTTAAGTGGTTGTGTCGCAATCCTAAAAACGCATTGGTAGCCGCAACCTTTAGGTTGCGTTTCCGTCGGTAGTTTTTTCGCAGGCTGAAGCCTGCGGCTACCAAAAATATGGGTTATGACACAGCCTCTTAAGCGTCGGCTACAAGAAAAGGTATCAATTATAGTTTTTAGCGGGTTCATTTTACCAGGTTCAGTTTTTCTATATCTATGAGATCCTGTGGTCGTTTTAATGCTTTTTTGAGTTTAATAAGATCTTCTAAAGATATAATATTTACAGCAACATTGTCGTCATTAGATTTTTTAAGCGGTATAACTCTTTCCCAGATTTTCTTTTTCATTTTGTTAGTTCCAATTCAGTTTTGTTTAGTACTGCATTAACTTTTTTACGGAATTCGTCTGGTGTAAATGGTTTTGGCAGATATTCATCCGCACCAGCATCAAGTATCTTTTGTCTGTATTCAGGTGTATCATATGCGGTGATAGAGATTATTTTTATATCTTTTGTACGCGGGTCTTTGCGGATATTCTGGCAAACCTTGAAGCCATCCATTCCAGGCATCACCAAATCCAGCGTAATCAAATCAGGTAGATAATCAAGCAAAAGTCGGCCTGCTTCAAACCCATCGGGTGCATGCTTGAACTCCCATTGTGCATCTGTTAGAATTGCTTTAATCAGGTCAACAACATCAGGGTCATCATCTATTATAAGAATCCGTTTTTTGAGCCCACCAGTAGTAAGTATCTCTTTGATTTGTGGAAGCGTGTAGCCGCGTGATGAAAGATGTTTGATTTTAGCAAGTTGCGTGAGTGTTTTTTGCTCGTCGTAAAGCCGCTGACCACCTTCGGTTCGTTCTGAAATTTCTAACAGGCCTAAATCAGTATAATGCCGAATAGTAGAAGGCAGAACTTTTGCCTGCTGGGCTATTTCAGAAATTTTTACAGTTGGCATAGATAAACCTCCATGATAACCTGCAAAAAAGTCAGGTTAAAGGTAAAAGATTGAAATTCTGATACTGGCACACATATTCTATCTTTACTTTAACTTAAACTGCTTACTTTAACTTTTAATCAAAAAAATATAGGTTTTCCCTATTCCGTTCCCCCTATTAGTATAACACAAAATGTGCATTTTGTCAAGTGTTTTTTACGATTTCTAAAAAATTATTAAAGAAGGTAAAAGAGAGCTGACAAGCGATGGGGAGGTGGTGAGGAAGTAGATAACGAGGGTCAGTATACAAACCTGTTCCCGAATGTTTCCCGATTTGTAAATTCTGTCAGTTGCTGTTTTGGAATCCTGCTTACATTTTCTATAACATTGCAGGACCGCGTTCGCCGGAGCGAATACGAATAACATCATCAGTCGGCATTATAAAAATTTTGCCATCACCAAAAACACCTTTGCGAATCACATTTAAAAGTATTGAAATTGTTTTTTCAACTTCTGAGTCATCAACAAAAAGTTCAAGTTTTATTCGGGGTCTGTCTACAAATTTTACTGATGGGTTAGAAGGGTCTTTTTTGAATGCAACCGCATTAACAGTACCGATAATAAATCCACCAATATTTAATTCATAAAGTGCTTTTTTAAGATCTTCTGCTTTAACATTCTCGCAGATACATTCTATCTTTTTCATTTTAATTCACCCAAATGAATTTGGGTGCTACATTATGGTTTGAATTTGCTCCATTGACAGCGGGTTAAAACCCGCTATTCCGCAAATTCTTTTCACTATACCGCTATCGGACCCCGTTCACCGGTTCTGATTCTTATTGCATCGTCAACTGCCGAGATAAAAATTTTACCATCACCGATTTCGCCAGTATGCAAACATTTCATCAGTATTGCAATTGCTGTTTCACAAGCAGGGTCAGTCACTATAATTTCCAGTTTGGTTTTCGGCAGTTCAAAATATTTTTTTCCTTTCTTTTTTTCTTCACCGCGTGGTAATCCACAGCCAGTAAGATGTGTAATCAGCATCCCACCAATATCAAGTTGATACAGTTTCTCTTTTACCAATTCTTCTCGTTCTGTTGGGAAAACAGCAGTAATCTTTTTCATAAAAAGCTCCCAAATAGCAGCCGAATAATAACCGAATGTAACCGAATTATTCAGGTTAATTCGGTGTTCCTATTCGGTGCTGTTATTCGTGTTTTTTTAAATTGCTTCTTTTTCACCAGTTCTTACCCGTATAACATTATCAGCCGGATAAATAAAAATTTTGCCATCGCCAATTTTACCTGTTTGAAGCACTTTTAAGAGTTCAGCAATAATCACATCCACATCCGCATCTTTTATCACTGCTTCAACCTTGATTTTTGGCATTTCTACATATTTCAGTCCGCGATGCTTTTCAGCACCACGATGAAATCCAACGCCTGTTAGATTTGTTATTAAGAAACCGCCTATATCAAATTCATAAATTACCTTTTTTAACTCTTCAAGTTTTAATTTTGGGCATACAACCTCAATTTTTTTCACAAGACCTCCCGCAACGGAATTTTTTTTCTTTCTGCAATTTTTACCGCCTCTTCAAATTCTGCTGATTTTTTGACGCTATTTTGCAGTTTTGCAATTTTATATTTTTCAGTTTTTGTTCTGTTCAATATAAATCTTGAAACCGGAACCTGACGGATACCGAGCGTGGTTGTTTCTGAAAAAATTATATCAACAATTTTTTTTTCGTCTTTCTTTTCTGTAAGTACTGAAAGAATTATTCCAGGCCGCCCCTTCTTTGAATAAATATTAGTCATCCAAACATCTACAGCGCCGTTTTGAAGCAGTTTCGCTTGAAGATATGGATAAATTCGCGGGTCCATATCGTCAATATTTGTCTCTAACAGAATTTTTTCGTCAGTACTAAAGTATTTCTTTTCTGATTCGCCAATATAGATTTTTAGTATATTTGGATAATCAAGTTCTAATGTGCCTGCGCCAGCACCAGTTTTGTGAACTCGCATCAATGGAAGCGGACAAAAATCAGCTGCTATTGTAGAAATGATTGCAGCACCTGTGGGTGTAGTTAGTTCGTATTCTGTATCGGTTGAATACACTGGGAGCCCTTTTATAATTTCAGCAGTTGCTGGTGCAGGAATACCAAGATTTAATGGTGATGAAAAAATTTTTTCTATATCTAACGCATCTAATCCAATCACTGCTCCAGCAATATCCAGCATCGTATCCACCTGGGCAAGTTGATGAAAGTGAATAGAATCCACATCCACGTCTCCCTTTTCAGAATGAACTTTTGCTTCTGCTTTTGCCAGTTTCAAGAATATCTTTAAACTTTGCTGTTTGATTTTTTTAAAAAGTTTTGATTTTTCTATAATTTCTCTTACTTGTGAAAATTTTTTAAAATGTTGTCCACCGTGAACACAGGCAAATTTAGCATGAATCCCTTGTCTGAGTGTATCCGAAAATTTTAGTGTAAAATTACCGATATGCAATTTTTTTAACTGGCTAACCAGATATTCTGATGAAAGCCCTGCATCAACCAGTGCGGATAAAATCATATCACCTGAAATACCTGATGAGCAATCAAAATACGCTAGTTTCATACAGGATTTTTATTGATTATACTTGCTATAACTCCAGCACCAAAGCCGTTATCTATATTAACAACGCAGACATTAGGCGAACAGGAATTTAACATTGTTAAAAGTGCCGAATAGCCACCTTTACCTGTGCCATAACCGGTTGATGTCGGTACACCAATAACAACTTTTGAAACCAGTCCGCCAACTACCGACGATAAGGCGCCTTCCATACCAGCACAGACAACAACACAGGATGCGTTTTTTATAATTTTCTCAAACTTAAAAAGCCGATGAATTCCTGCTACACCGACATCATAAATTTTTCTAACATTATTCCCGAGTGTTTCTGCAACAACTGCTGCCTCTTCAGCAACCGGTATATCCGAAGTTCCTGCCGTAACTACTGCAACATAGCGATTAGGCGAGGGTGGCGAATGGGCGATTAGGCGATTGGCTGAGATGGTGATCAGCCGAGCAAGTTTGTGGTATTTTATTTTTTTGAACCTGTTTTTTACTGCACGATAGATTTCGGGAGTAACACGAGTAAGAATTATAGGTTCACCGCGATGGCTTAATAATTCTTTTACGATCGCTAAAATTTGGTTGATGGTTTTTCCCGAACAATAAACTGCCTCAGGAAAACACTGTCTGTGAAATCGGTCTGTATCTAATATAAAATCTTTCATCTGTAGTTCCAACTTTTTAATTCAACATTTGCCGATGGGTTTATTGTTTGTTGTCTACCGACTTTTTTTAACTTAAAATATCCGGCAGAAGCAATCATAGCAGCATTATCGGTACAGGAAATAGATTCTGGTATGAACAATTTCAGTTCTTCCTGCTTACATCTTTTAATAAAATCAGCACGCAATTTAGAGTTTGCTGCTACACCACCGCCTAAAGCGATTCTTTTGATATTATATTTTTTACATGCTGAAACAGTTTTGCTGACAAGCACATCAATACAAGCCTGCTGGAATGAAGCACATAAGTCAGAAAGGCGTTCACGAGTTCTTATGTTCATATGTTCACGAGTATAATTGATAACCGCAGTCTTAAGTCCTGAGAATGAGAAATCCCAGGAATCCCATAAGTATGGTCTTGGAAAATTGATTTTGTTTGGGTTGCCTTTTTTTGCAAGTTTATCAATAACAGGTCCGCCTGGATAACCAAGCTCCAAAAACTTTGCTATTTTATCAAACGCCTCGCCAACTGCATCATCCCGTGTTCTTCCAAGAACCTTGTATATTCCTAATTGTTTTACCAGTATTAAATCCGTATGCCCGCCTGAAACAACCAATGCAATAAATGGCGGTTTAACAACAGTTCTTGTGTTCTTGTGTTCTTGTGTTCTGATGTAATTTGCAAAAACATGTCCCTCTATGTGATTTACAGCAACAACAGGAATCTTTAATATTTGTGCGATTGCCTGTGCAGTTGTTGTACCAATCAAAAGTGAGCCAATAAGTCCGGGTCCGACAGTAACAGCAATAGCATCTATATCTTGCATCTTACATCTAGCATCTTGCATCGTTTTATCTATTACAAAGTTTATATTCTCAAGATGGTGACGGGCTGCAAGTTCAGGCACAATCCCGCTATATTTTTTGTGTATCCTTACTTGTGAAGAAACAATATCTGAAAGAACATCTGTTCCGTTTTTTACAATCGCAGCAGCGGTATCATCGCAGGAAGTTTCAATACCCAGTATTATCATATTGTCGCTAATGTGATATTCATATTATCGCTAATGTGATAATATGATTGTTCTTATTTTTGGGAGAGTAACAGTTCTGATTCCAAGTATTCAGAAACAGTCAGAAACTCTATTCTTTCTTTCTGGAATTCAGGAATAATTTTTGCAAGTGCAATCGGTGTATTTTTTCTATGAATATGCCCGATTGCAACACACTGCCCGTTTTTTTTGATTCGGTTCTTAAAAATTGAAAGTTGGTTCAGAATATAATCAAGGTTATCCTTATTATCAAGAAAAACCTCGTTTTGCAGTGCGGTTATCCCCATCGTTTTCGCGGTTTTGTAGGCAACTGATTTCGGTGTTGTATGAGAATCAACAAAAATAAGATTTTTAGTTTTTACGATTTTTAGAACAATCTCCATTTTTGCTTTGTTCTGTGTGAACATACTGCCCATATGATTATTTATCCCTTTTGCACCGTCTATATTTTTCAAATTTTCCAGAATTTTTTTTTCTATCTCTTTAGCAGACATATTCACTAAAATTGCTGTTTTACCGGGATTGGTTTTAGGATATCCTTCCGGCTCCATTGGCTGATGCAAAAAATACTCTTGACTCTGACTTTTTAACTCATCTGCTAAATAGGACGAGTATCTTTCATATGGAAGGATTGTATATGTCAACGGTATCCCTAATTCCAGAAAAGTTTTTAGTTCGTCTTTTTTGTAGCCGAGGTCATCAATAATGATTGCTGCTTTGAATTTAGGAACTTTGATCTCTAACGGGACAAAAAATATCTTGTTCAAAACCAGACCAGCCTTTGAGATAACAAGTGTATTTTCAGCGAACTCAATCTCAACCCCAAATTGTTCAAGTCCAATTTTTATTTCTCCAACAATATCTTCATACTTATATTTTGTTCTTATTTTTTTTGTTACCTTGACCCATCTTGCCTTTTTCGTTTTCTCTTCAGTTCTGAAACAGGCTAAAACATCTACATCGGTAATTCCGAAATCTGTCAGGATACTGTTGATTTTTATATCAATATTATTTGAAAGTGCTGATAAATCTTCCGGTTTCCGTCTTAAATAATACGAAATCGCAGCCACTATAATAATAATGAGTAATAGCCGAAAAATCTTTTTCATTTTTCTCACTTGCTCATTTAGCTAAATGAGCAACTATCATTAATAATCTATTTTGAGAGCAGAATATCTCGTACTTGTAAGAGTTGAACAGCGCGTTCTAAAATCTCGTCTTTTATTTTTTCTTTCTCTACTGTTGGACTTGATACTGCTACATTATATGTTTTATCTTCCTTACTTATCTTGTCTCTATCTTTTGCAGCAGCGACTTCAACTGCAAACGCCTGTTTCATAAGCGCAATCTCGGTTTCACGGGGAACATCAATCACAATATCAGGTGTAATACCGCCGGTTTTTTTTTCTTCATCACGATGGATACATTTACCTGACGGTGTATAATACTTCTGTGTTGTCAGCCGAAGTGATGCCTCGCCTTCAAGTGGGAGCAGCGATTGGACGGAGCCCTTACCAAATGTCTGCATCCCGATAACGATTCCTCTTTTGTTGTCCTGGAAACAGCCTGCTACAATTTCACTACCTGATGCAGAGCCTTTATTAACAAGCACTGTCGTCGGAATATCAGAATATGAAGCAGCCGAATCTGCGCGGTATTCTTGTTTTGGAAATTTTCTGCCCTGCGTATAAACAATCAACTTATTATCGCTGACAAATCTTTTACAGATATCAACTGCAACATTCAACAATCCACCAGGGCAGTTTCGTAAATCCAACACCAGTGATTTCATTCCTTTGTCTTTTAATTCGGCTAATGCCTTATCAAGTTCTCCAATTGTTTTTGCATTCATCTCAGTGATTCTTAAATACCCTATTGTATCAGTAAGCATTTTTGTGCCGGTAACAGTTATTATAGGAATATCCTCACGGGTGATTGTTAAATCAAACGGCTCTTTACCTTCCCGAGCAATTGTGATTGTAACTTTCGTGCCGGGTTTCCCGCGTAATTTTTCTACCGCTTTATCTAATGAAATATCTTTTGCACTCTCGCCATCTATTTTTATAATTTTATCTTCTGGTAAAATACCCTGTCGCCATGCAGGTGTCCCCGGAATCGGCGTAACAACAGTAATCCAGCCATCTTTTGATGATTCAATTTTGATTCCTAACCCGCCGAAATGTCCTTCAGTATGGACCTTCATTTCTTTCGCTTCTTCAGGCTCCATAAATTGCGAATACGGGTCAAGCGTTTTTGTCATCCCATCCGCAGCGCCATAGATAAGTTTTTTCATATCTGGCTCTTCTACATAACTTTCACGAACATAAACCAGTATCTGTGATAGAATTTTTATCTGCCCGTAAATATCGTCAGATGCAGCTTTGATTGTGTTAAATTTTAGCAATGAAAAACCCAATACTACTGAAAACAAAATTAATGTCAAAATCCATTTTTTCTTCTTAAACATTTTATCCCTCCTAATAAATTCACGAATAACAGAACCCGAATGTTATCACGAATTTTCACGAATGAAAACAGAGAAATATTCGTGTTTTATTCGTGATGTTTACATCTATTCGTGTGCCTTTATTTGGGTTATTTATTTCAACCACACAAGTGGGTCTTGGGGTACACCTTCTTTCCGGAATTCAAAATATAGTGATGCATCCTGCGAATATACAGAAATACCAACAACACCGATAATTTCGCCTTTTTGAACATTATGGCTTTCTGTCACAATTATTCTATCCAGATTTCCATAGACGGAATAAAAACCACCTGCGTGGTCTATAATTACCATTTTCCCATATGACTTGAAGTCGCCAGCGAACACAACCGTTCCTTTATCCACAGCAATCACTTCCTGACCGAGTGTAGATTTGATTCTGATACCATTATTGATTATCCATGTATCCAGTTCAGGATGTTTCTGTTTGCCAAAATATGTTGTAACATTTTTTCGTAAATCAGTAGAATCGCCTTCAAGCGGCCATGAAATAACCCCTTTCGCTTTTGATATTTTGAGCCGCGTGATTCGGCGTTCTGTCTCAGACGCTTTTTTTTCTAACAGTTTTAGCAACTCCGAAAGCATCATTTCTGAATCCTTCAGATTTGTTAATTCCTGCTCGTAAAAAACCCGTTTTTTAACAACACTGGATAGAAGTTTCTCTTTCTCTTTTTTTTGGTTTGAATATAATTGTTCAGCATTTTTCTTCTTTAATTCCAGTTCTTTTAATGATTGCATTTCTGTTTCAAGTTTGGTTTTAAGCGATTCATATTCTCTGACATTTTTTAATGTTTGCAGATAAATAAACGACTTCTGCCTCGCGGTAAGTTGAAGGAATTTATACTTTTTGATAAAATCTGCAGAAGATTTAGATGACAGTATTGTCCTTGCAAGATACTGGTCTGTAACAGGTCTGCCTACTCCCTGCTTATATGCAAACCGCTCTTCATTTCTGAGTATCTCTTTCCAGGCTAACATTTCTGATTTTGCCGTTGCTAATTTAATTTTTAACCCGTCTATTGATTTCTGCTGTTTTTTTATCAGCAATTTGGTTTTTTGCAGTTCTGCTTTGGTTGTCTCAAGTTTGCGGATAATGTGTTCAAGTTGCGTTTCAATAGACGCTTCTTTCTTTTTTATCGTTTTTATATGTTTGGCTTTTTGCGATATTTCCGTCTGAACCCCAACAAGTTCTTCTCTGCTTTTTTTTATTTTTTGCTTGTATTCTTCTATCTGTTTATCATAATCAGCAGAATAGAGGCAGATAGAAGATAGGAGATAAGAGATAAAAGATAGAACCAAAATCTCCTTGCCAATCTCCAATCTCCAATCTCCAATCTCCAATCTCATAACTTATTTTTCCAGAACATTTTTTGGTATTCTTACCGCTACACCGACGATGATACAAACAGCAAATATTATTATGATTTCACCTCCAGTAAAAAATACAGGCACCTTGAAGTTAGAGATAAATAAGAATTTCTGAAGTAAATATAAAATATAGAAGCCAATTACACTTCCTATTACACCGTCAATAATACCATAGAGTATTTTTTTCTTTTGGAGCGACAATGATACCGCAGAAAACAAAAAACTAACAAATAGAACAGTAATTATATTACCCCAGCGTCGTAAATCATTAAAAATTTTAGTAACAGTTAGCAGGTTTTCCGCCTCAACTGAAGTATAATAAATATCTTCTATAGCCCCGCCTAATTTTTTTATTTCGTTTACTGTTTCTTTGATAGTTTCAGGAACTTTTTCACCCTTCTTTAAGTAGATATCTATTGTTGCGGGTAGCGGGTTCTCATTCAAAATTTCTATCTGTTTCGCAAACTCAGGATTTTTTTTGAATTCTGCAAGTGCTTCTGTTTTGGAAGTATATTTTATTTTTTCAATTGTTTTGATATTTTCTATTTTTTTTAGTAGTTCTTTTTTCTGGCTATCGGTCAGTTTATCGTCAATAAATGCAACTATTTCTACCTGTTCACCAAGCACAGCAAGATAATAAGCCAGGTTCTTGGCAACCAGCATAAAAAAGCCATAAAACAGAACAGATATTGTGATAAAACCAATTGATAAAAAAGATAATTTTTGCATCATATTAGTGAGGATGGTTTCATTATACTATATTTATTTCGTCTGTCAATACAGCAATACACAATTTTGCTGTTTCTTTTGATTTATTTTTTAAATCGGTTATAGTTTCTAATGACTCTTTTTTTTTGATTTTATCTATAAGTTGTAGATAAATTTCGTTGGCTGTAGTTCCGTTTGTCAAATTATCGTTTTTAGTTAGCGTATATAAAAAATTTCTTATTTTTGAATATCGCTGGACTGCTACAAATGGTATATTGTATCCTGCTGCTAGTATCAAGCCGTGAAGCCGCATACTTACCACCGCAGTTAGTTGCGAATATAATTCCAGAAGCTCGTCTGTATTTTTCCATAGAAAAATATCTATTGCAGAACCGATTTTATTTTTGATAACTGATAGAAATTTTAAATCATCACTTAAATGGAACGGAATAAAAATAATTTCAGTATTGAAATTATTTTTCAATAGATTATAGAGTTCAGCAAATATTTTTATATCAGTCTTCCAGTTTTCTGTCCTTCTCAAAATTATCCCGATTTTCTGTTTTGTCAAACCCGTATTTCTCGCTGATGGTAAAATATCCAGCCCTAAAACAGGGTCGGCAGTAATGATTATATCTTTAGTAATACCAAACTTACGGAGTAATTCTTTATCCTGTTGTGTTCGGACTGTGATAGAATTCCTGCTTTTATTAAAAAGATATTTTATTAAAGAACTATTTACTGAATGTTTAATTTCTCCAATACCGACCGCATAAACAAAAACTGATTTCTTAAATAATTTAGCAATCGCGATTATTAGTAGATAATACCATAAACTTAAAGAGCCTGTTGTATCCTGAAAAAGCCCACCGCTGCCTGACACCAGCATTTTACATTTTGCAATTTCTTTGATGATGGATAAAGCATCCCATCTATTGACGGAATGCACACTATATCTATCGGATGTCTCACTTGGATTCGCAGATAAAACGGTAATTTTAATATCCGGCTTGTAAAACCGCAGGTCGCTTATTATCGCTTTAAGTATAAGTTCATCACCTGCATTCTTAAAGCCGTAATAACCGGATATAACTATTTCACCCATAGCTTTTATTATATCAAAAACTAAAAAAATTGCAAATAAAAAATCCCGTCAACTAAAATTCATTGTTGTCAGGATTTTATCAGCGATTATCTGCGTTATTATCTGCGTAAATCCGCGTCCTAATATATCATTCCCGAATGCATTTATCGGGAATCCAGTAGGGAACAGATATATCTGTTCCCTACGTTAATTTTGCGTTGCTTCCGCGTTTTTAGTTCTGCGTCAGTTTTGCGTGTTTTTTTCAAAACTTCATACCGAATGAAAATCTGTGGGTATTAGTGAACTGACCGAATGGAACGAATGCATAATCAAGCGTGTAGCCTTTGAAACTGACACCTAAACCAGCGGATAAACCGTCAAGCCCGCCTAAATTATTCCCGCTACTGCGATATTTATACCCAACACGAACAGGTAAAAACTTTACTACATAATACTCACAACCAACTGAAATCGTGCCAGCACCTTCAAACGGCATCATCATATCACTTGCTACCAGAAACTTTTCGTTTATTTGATAACTTACTCCACAGCGGATATTTATTGCTAAAGGCGCGCTTTCATCTACAAACTTTATTTTCGGACCGAGATTCTGGAGCACGATGCCAAACTTCATTTTCTTGGCTGTATCATACAAGGCGCCGCAATCAACAGCAACGCCACCTGATTGCTCATCATCTAATTGTAAGTATATTCCTTTCAGCGAAATACCACAGGATATGTTCTCATCTAACTTTTCAGCACACACAACGGATAATGCCGAGTTGTAATTCATAAACTCGCCTATCTTGTTGCCGGTAGTATCTCTTCGGTTATCTTCTGTGTATAATGTATTCAATTCTGCGCCGTAAACACGTTTTTTTCCCCCTCCAACTGGCATCGCAAAGGAAATATCACCATACCGTATCCCGCTGACATATTGTAAGTGTGTAAATGAGATGTTCTTATTACTCATTTGAGTAAGTCCGCCAGGGTTCCAGTAGGTTGCTTGGGCATTATCAGAAACAGCGGTATAGGCACTGCCCATCGCAGAAGCTCTTGCACCAACCGGCACTTTCAGGAAATCACCGTGTGTTGTGCCGGCACTGCCATAAAGACAGTAAGTAAGCGAGTAAGCGAGTAAGCAAGTAAGCAAATACCAACTTTTAACCTTTAACCTTAAATCTTTAGCCTGTTTCATTGGTTCCTCCAATTTTTACAATTTTTATCGTCTGAAAAGTATAGCATTTGATATACTTTTCTCTCGGTGGATTTTCATTTCAACTAAATCTTACCGTCTGAAAAGTATAGCATTTGCTCTAAATTTATGTCCAGGAATTTCAATACAGTCACGCCAAGGGCGTGAAACTACATTATGCTGGTTTTTTGTAGTTGCTCCGATTTATCGGAGCCTAACTTGGCTCTAATTTCTTCTAATCTCTAATCTCTAATCTCTAATCTCTAATCTCTACTTCTTTATCACTGTGAATTTGCCGTGTGCTTTTTCTTTCGGGCTTTCAGAAACATAGATATAGACACCGGAAACAACCATATCGCCATCCTCGTTTTTGCCATCCCACTCCAGCACTGGCTGGCCCTGCGAATCTGTCGTTGTCGTATTCACTGTCTTCACTAAATCACCACTCACTGTATAGATTCTGATTTTCGTATCATTTGGCACAACGCCACTACCAAAAAATGTTACTTTCCCTGCACGCGGATTATACGGGTTCGGCTTGGTTAAGACACAGGTTGCAGATACAGATACAGTGATACTTGTATTCCCACCATTAGATGTTAATGTAATTGTTCCTGAATACTGACTTTTTGATAATCCTGTTGTGTTCACAGTAACCGTTACTACTGTTGAATTACCTGTAAATGTTGTCACATCCGTCGTTATCCAATTCACATCATCAGAGATTGTGCCTGACAGAAGACCTGTTGAAGTGCTATCTGTTATTGTGAATGTTAATGATTTAGAATTGCCAATCACCACCTCACCAAAATCAAGTGAACTCACACTCGCACTCAACAACGGCTTTCTACCTGTGAAGTTCTGGTCACTCTGGTTCGCTGAAAGAGTGGTATAACTCTTATCTGTCGGACTAAAAACATAATCGGTTTTGGAGGGTGTAATCGTATAATTCCCACTCGCAGTAAGATTCAAAAACTCGTAATATCCATTGGATGTTGTAGTGTAGGGGCTTGTCCCCGTACAATTGACTGTCACACCACTTATTCCTGTACCACCTGAATCTTTCACATAACCCTTGATATAGTAATAGGTAGTAGCTGGTGTAGTAACAGCTGGTGTAGTAACAGCAGCGCCGGAAGATGATATTTTAACAATCAGCAGATCCTTATCAGAACCAGTTCCACTTGACCTGCCAACTGCGTAGAGGTAACCATCACCA
>JBFLWK010000019.1 GCA_040757695.1 Elusimicrobiota bacterium | reverse complement strand
GGGTGAGCAGGTGAGTGGGTGAGCGGGTGAGTGTAATATCAGGGTCAATAACTTCTATTGCACGAGTTGGACAGACCTCTGCACAGGCACCGCAGCCGATACAATTTTTCTCATCAGGAACCGGCTTCCCGCGAAAGCGCGGAAATGGCGTGTGCGGTTCAAACGGGAACTTTGTAGTATAAGGTCCTTTGATTAACGCCTTGATTGCTTCTTTTAACTCTCGTAATTTTGGGTATCTCATTTTACATTTTACATTTTACATTTTTAATTGCCGTTGATATTGCATAACTGATTATTGGCACAAGGAATAAAAGTAGCAGAATTGCAATTAGTGCTCTTATTCCCATTTCATCAAACCCAAGATATACAAATACACCCAACAGAATAATAGATATGCCAAACGGGACTGATTTTGCAACAATCTGTGCACGAGTATGAAAATCAGTGAACCGAACAAATCCAATACAGCCAATCAGAACTATCAGTGAACCAATCACAATTATTATTTCAACCACAATAAAATCAAGTTAAAGGTTTAAGGTTAAAGGTTAAAATTTCTGAATTTTAGTTTATACCTTTAATTTTAACCTTTTATTTTTACCTTTAACCTGCCTTTTTATTCGTCTAACTCTTTTCCTTGCAAGTATTTGCTTACTGCAAGTGTGCCAATAAATGCAAGTATCACAGTATCTATCGTTAAATCAATCAGGAATTCCGATTGGGTTTTTACGGCATATATCCCTAAAAAACCCATTGCAATATGTGTCAAAAGTATTATTGATAGAAATCTATCGGAGCCGTTAGGTCCTTTAACAAACCGCCATAGACACAAAAAACAGGCAACAACTAATATCAATAATGCAATGTTTAGCATATACATATCGTCAATGGTCAATAGTCAATGGTCTATGGTCTATTGACTACTGACTATTTTTTCAATAAGTTTTTCTAATTTTTCTACATCTTTTACAATATCTTCCTTGTTTCTGCCATGTGAATTTATTAGTATTTTATCTTCTCTGTCATCTATTACAGTTATATTTGGTGATAGATTCAACGCCATAATTAAGAATGCCTTGCTTTTTTCATTATTATTATTAATCTCAATTTCAATCTCCTCTGCCTTTATTTCTTGTGGTGAAAGCGCAAGATAAACCTCTATAACTGACGCTTTTATCCATAACCAGACTACTCTTACGAAAAATAAAACAAAATAAATCGGGCGTGTTTTTTCTCCACTTTTTTCTATATTACCAAAAAGCGCTGATACAAAAATAGATATTACAAGTCCGACAACAGTATTCTGCCAGTCAACCCGCCATACTAAAAGCAGCCAGAATATAAAACATAATGCAAATAGTGAGAATTTTTTCATTTTATTCAGTTTTCATTTATTATAATCCCGATATTAGGTTCCCGTAGCCGCAACCTAATGTCAAGACCTTTACTGCGGGTTCAACTACTGCTTTCAATATCCACGGGAATGCCAAGCCTAAACCCAAACAAACAATCGCAAGCACCAGCATTGACACACGCATTAAAACCGGCACCTCTTTTAGAGTTGAGAGTTGAGAGTTGAGAGTTGAGAGATTTTGTCCTGAATTAAATTCAGGATTCTCTAAACTAATTTCTCTAAACTCTAAACTTTTTCGGAGAAAGACATTCCGCTGGATTTTCAAGAAATATGCAAGTGTAAAAACTGCACTTACTACAACAAGAAGCCCGACAACAATATAATCACTCTTGAATAATGCAAGAATTATCAATAATTTAGAGAAGAAACCACCAAACGGCGGCACACCGCCTAACGAAAACGATGCGGATAAAGATGATAAAAATGTCGTTGGCATCTTGTCAGAAAGCTCGCTTAATTTTGTAATATCACGCTCACCTGTAGAATGTTCAACACTACCGGCAACCATAAAATAGAGCGACTTAAAAGTTGCATGATTTAATATATGAAAAAGCGCACCTGCATAACCAAGCGGCGTGCCGATACCAAGCCCGAGCATAACATAACCAATCTGCGAAATTGAAGAATACGCTAATAGCCGTTTGAGGTCAATTTGTTTCAACGCTGAAAACGCGCCAAAAAAGATTGATATAAGCCCTGCATATAAAAGTACTTGATGAAGTGTTGGTGAAACGCCGGTTACGCCAAAAAAGACCCGCACAATCCCATAAATTGAACAAACCTTTGAGACGGTACCTGCTAACATCATCGTAACAGGTGCAGGTGCGGTTGGATACGCATCAGGAAGCCACGCATGAAACGGGACAAGCGCTGCTTTTAATGCAAACCCGAAAAGTAAAAGTGGTATTGAAAACATAACTGCTCTACTAACACCGGTTTGTGAAATATATTTTGACATATCCGCTAAATCAAGTGTGCCTGTCACCGAATACAGAATCCCGATTCCGAAAAGTAAAAAGAACGACCCGACAGTTCCTAAAACCTGATACCTTATTGATGCCTCTAAATCCGGCTGTTCAACACCGAATGCAACAAGTGCGTAAGACGAAAATGCAACCATTTCCAGAAACACATAAAAGTTGAAAATATCGCCTGAAAGCACAATCCCGTTAAGCCCGGCAATCAGAAACAGATGCAGAATATAGAACTTTGCCTTTGAGGTGAATTTTTTCATATATTCAACAGAATAAAGCATTGACAGAAATCCGACAAGGTTTATAACCACAAGCATCAGTGCTGAAAATCCGTCTAAAACCAAATCCACACCGAGTGGCGAAACCCAGCCACCCATATGATAGACCAGTGCTCCACCGTTGAGTGTAAAAATAATTGTCACTGCCATTGCTAAAAGCACAAACGCAGTTGAAGAAGATAGCCAATCGCCTGAATCTTCATCAAATCGTTCAAGTATTACCAAAATCAACGCTGAAATTATTGGCAATAGTGGAAATAAGAGTATTAACATATTAGTTTAGAGAACTTAGTTTAGCGTTTAGAGATACTGCTTATCATACGGGCAATTTCTTCACCATCAGTATAAAATTTCACGTATATCTTTTCATCAATATATTTTCTGCTCAAACATATTTTCAATATTGTAATAACCTCACATAGAGAGCCATAAGCCATAGCTAAAAAATGAGAAAATTCTTTTTTTGATTTTCTACCTGCCCCTTCATCGATATTTAATGCAATAGATATACTTGCTCGTCGTAATTGGCTTGTAATTCCAAAAATTTCTTCTTTTGGGAATCTTTTTGTCATTTCATATATTTCATCACTAAATTTTACTGCTTTTTGCCAAACTATTAATTTCTCAAAATTAAACATCAGTCTTTTAATCTATCTCTAAACTAATCTCTCTCAACTCTCAACTATCCTTTTAGTTCTTTTATCTTACTGATATCAAATGTGCCGTATTTTTCATACAGACGCACACAGGTCGCAAGCATCAGAATTGTAGCGGCAAGCGAAATTATCATAATAGCAGGAATTAACGCCTGCGGTAACGGATCAACAAAAATTTTTTGAGTTCCTTCAACAATTATCGGTGCCTGCGCATCCGTTTCCCAGCCCAAAAGTATAAAAAACAAACATACACCATAACCCATAATTTTTATACCAATCACTACTTTAAGCAGATTCTCTTTACTGACTATACAGTAAAGCCCGATTAAAAACAATAAAATACTTGATAGATAAATAATCATAAAGTTTGCCCGCTAACGTTCGTTTCTAAACACAACCAAATAGCCAAACAGCGCGTAAAAACCAAACCCGACTAAAAACCCGAGCAAAACATTACATATCGGCACAATCCCGCCTGAAAACAACTGATGTGGATTACCTTGTGGCAAAAAATTATCAAAGAAAAATTTGTGTCCTTCCCTGTAACCCACTAACCCTATAAATCCTATAACGATTAGTAAAAGCCCTGAAATCGCTGAAACAACCAATGCAGTTGAAAAATTTATCCGCTTTCTTGCTTCATCTTTACCATAGACAATCATACACAGAATAAATGCAGACGCAATCAGCATCCCGCCATCAAAACCTTCACCAGGAAGAATATGACCGTAAATAACAACATAGCACCCAAAAACCAAAATCAGTCCAATAACATAACTTGTCAAAATTTTTATTGTTTTATCCATAATTTAGCAAAGTTAATTAGTTGAACAGTTAATTAGATAAAATGACCAATCAACTAATCATCTAATCATCTAATCAACTTTTTCCCTTTCTTCCTCAAAATCACCGCAACACCAATAATCATTGTAATAATAATAACTGCTTCAATCAATGTATTCCATGCACGAAAGTCCAGAAGAATCGCAGTGACGATATTTGTAGCGCCGATTTCTGAAACCGTTTTACTAATCTGTAACGATGAAGTCCGCATCAGTGGTGAACCGAACATGGGTAGTTCTTTTATTCCCCAAATAACAAAAATAACAAAAATTATACCAAAGAAAAACATCGCAGCCGCAGGTGAAATTTCTTGCACCGAGTATTTTCTCGTTTTATCAATTTTAGATGTCTTAAATACAACCGCTACCATTATTGTAAAACAGATAACCTCTACGACAAGTTGTGCAGTCATAACTTCAGGCGCTGCCAAGAACATAAAAATAATCGCAAGCCCGAAGCCAACACCACCAAGCGCCATCACCGAAGATAACAAATCTCTTATCTGAACCGCAACAACCGCCATAATAAGAACAAAAATTAAACTTGAAATTAAAATTATTTCAGACATTTGTTCACCTGCAAAGCATAAATAAAAGAATCATCAATCCAAACAGTGACCAATAAAGATAAATCTGCAAAAGCCCGCCCTGAAGTTCCGAAGTAAATGTTGAAACAATCGCTGTCAAACGGTCTATACCAATATAAATATTTTCAAGCATTCTGTCAATACATATAAAGAAACTATTGGCAACCATTTTTGCGATATTAAATGCCCAGTTGTAGAAATCTAATATTCCCTTTTCTGCTTTTTTATAAATTGAAGCGAATGGTTTTGAGTTAGAAATCGTAAGATAAAATTCCGTTCCCTGGAAGCCCTCTGTAAAAATTTCAGGTGATTCACCGTAGATATATGTTTCCGTTTTTCTTATAGTTTTTATCGTTCCCAAAAGATAAATTATCAAGCCGAGAATTATGCCGACAATAATTAACAATGTTGCTAAATCAGGATGCCATAATCCACTAAATGCCCCCCAATTTATTGGGGGGTGAGCGAAGCGAATGGAAGGAAAGATGAAATGTTTCAATGGAATCTGATAGGCGAAAATGCCGAAAATAATACACAATACTGCTAAAATTACCGTCGGGAACCACATCGTCCATGAGACATCGGTTGACGGTTGACGGTTGACGGTTGACGGTTTGCCCAAAAATGTTGAATGTATCAATTTTATAAATGACGCTAAAGTAAGTGCAGAACCAAACATCGCTGCTACTAAAAACAAAACAACTGCTATCTGCCATCTGCTATCTGCTATCTGCTGTATCAGCCCTTGATAAATCAGCCATTTTGAGAAGAAACCATTAAACGGTGGGACACCTGAAATTGAAAGTGCAGCAATTAGGGTTGCCCAAAAAGTAATTGGCATCACTTTTGAAAGTCCACCAAGTTTATCTAATTCCGTTGTTCCTGTTTGTTTTTCAACCGAACCACTACATAAAAACAAACACGATGTCCATAAAACTGTGCCTAACATATAAAAAAGTCCACCTGCAATACCAATAGGGGTATTAGTTCCAATACCTAAAACCATATAACCTGCACCTGATATATTCATATACGCAATCATTTTTTTTAAGTCATGCTGAACAAGTGCCATAAATACGGCAGCGATGATTGTAAAAGCGCCGAGGAACATCAAAACAAGTTGACAGTTGACAATTGACAGTTGACAGTTAAAGAAGTCGGTACAAATTCTGACAAGAAGATATATTCCTAAAAGTTTGTCCAGAGATGCGGGAAGATATGCCATTACTTCAACCGGCGCATCTTTAGACGCATCCGGTATCCATGTATGGAACGGCATCGCACCTGCCTTTGCAAGTGCACCAATGCAAAGGCAGGTAAAAGGTAGAAGGTAGAAGGTAGAAGGTAGAAGATTATGGATTTTGGACATATTAAATGTTTTTGTTAAATTCCACAATAAAATGATTCCGAGTAAAAGGCAGAAATCTGAAAACCCGATAATATAAAGCGCCTTCGTCGCTGTTTTGTAGGAATCACAGAACTGACTCTGAACTTTACACGGAACTGAAACAGAACTTTCCGTGTCTGTTCCGTGCCTCGCTTGCGGGATTTCGTATCTGTTCTGTGTTCTTATTAATAAATACAACATTATCGCAGCGAGTTCCCAGAATAAAACAAAAATTACAAAATTGTTTGAAAGAAGCGCACCGTTAACAACTCCGAGATTGATGAGTATGAAAGAAGGTAGAAGGTAGAAGGTAGAAGGTAGAAGGTAAAGGCAGATTAAAAATGCAAATAATGACGAAAACAAAACACACATTGCTGAAAATGAATAAGCCCGAAGAGAAAAATCAATTCCAAAAGAAAGCCATGGAATCGTATAATTTATCTCACCTGCTGAAAATAATACAATACTTAAAATTAAAACGATAAATGTCGTAATTACAGGTAGTGAGGCCTTAAGGCCGCGTCTACCTATCAATAACATTACAATACCAATCACAATTGGTAAAAAAATCGGGTAAAGTAGGATGCTCATTGCTGTTTTGCTTTCCTCATCTTTTTATCATGAATTGTAACCCATACAATACCGACAAGTGCAATAATTGACATCACACCATACAAAATAGTAAGCGGGTCTTTCATTTTATTAGTTCAATAAATGCCAAAGGAATCTGTGGCAGAAGTCCAGTCAAAAGTGACAGAATACCAAAGAGTAAAACCACAACAACCATGGACTTTGTCTTTTCTGCGTAATCTGCGTTTTTTTTCAGCGTAATCTGCGTTCCTAAAAATACAGCATTATACAGACGGAAAAGATACAGTAGCGTAAATACAGCACCTAAAATAGCAAGTGCTGCAAGCCAAATTTTTCCTGATTGCACTATTGACATCACTACATAAAGTTTGGCAAAAAAGCCACCAAATGGCGGGAAACCTATAATTGAGAATGCACATAAAAGAAACGCAATTGATGTCAACGGCATCGTTTTCGCAAGCCCGCCAAGTTTCCTGATATCTTTTTCGTGTGTGTTGTGCTCTACAATCCCTGCGGCTAAAAACAGGCCTGCCTTACCAAGTCCGTGAACAAGAATATAAAAAATAGCGCCGGTAATTCCAATTAGTACATTTGTACTAAATCCCAAAAATATGTAGCCAATTTGTGAAATTGTAGAATATGCAAGTATTCTTTTTATATCGTGTTCTACAAAAGCAGCGGCACCTGCAACCAGTATCGTAATTACTGAAATAATCGCAACTATATTCTGAAAATCAGGAATCATTGGGAATGTGAACACAAAAAGCCGTGCAAACGCATACACACCTATTTTTACCAAAACAGCAGCGTGAAGAAATGCGGTAACCGGTGATGGTGCAACACCTGCATTAGGGAGCCACAAATGAAACGGCAGTTGGGCGGATTTAGCGAGCATCCCGCAAAAAATTAAAACCATCGCAAAGAGTGGTATCGTTTTACCGTGCAATGTTAAAATGTTTAATGTACTATATTCAGCAAAAACCAGTGCAAACCCGGCGAGCATCAATCCCGAGCCAAGAAATGTTAATAGAAACGCGCGGTCGCCCGCTAAAAGCCCTTTCTCATCTCTGTAAAAACCAATCAATCGCCAGGAACAGAGCGCTGTAATTTCCCAGAAGATAAAAAGTAACAAAAGATTCGCCGAAAAAACCAGTCCAAGCATAGAGCCGACAAATAAAGTAATATAGAAATAGTATTCTTTAAGATGCTGGTAATTTTGCATATAACCTGCTGAATAAATTGCTATTAAAAATCCGATAAACGAAGAGACAACCGCCATAAATACAGAAAGGCCGTCAATCACAAATGCGGTTGAGAAAAAGTCAGTAAAATATTTGTAAAAATATTTTGTTATTCCTGACAGTATTGGTGAAACAAGGAAAGCAGAAGTAACAAAACCTGCAAATATAAATATTGTAGAAAGCAATGCCTGTTTTTTCCTAATAATCAAATTTACAAATGAACCAAAAAATGGAATTCCGATTGATAATAAAACTAATGTTCCCATCTATTTATCCGTTTTGTATTCCGTTCCTTTTTCCTTTATTAACATTACTGTCTTTTGTGGTATCATAGCAATTAGTTCGGCAATTTTTTCAGTCCTTTCGTCCATTTTTGTAGCCATTTTATCCATTTTCTCATCCATTTTTGCAAGAAGTTCCCGGGTCTGTCTTCCTTCTTCTCTAATAATCTCTGCTAATTCTTTATGCCCTTCTTCAATCAGCTTTCCTAATCCTTCAATCATCTTTCCTAATTGTCCAACACCTTCTTTAATATGTTTCCCGTTGAAATACGCTGCTACTGCTATCGCTACTCCAACAAATGTAGCCATCACACCTGCCTGTGCTAATATCTGTAACCAGGTCATTTGTTTTTACCTATTCAATCCGTTTTATATTTTGCTTTTAATTTTTTCTGTTTTCTTTTGACAGAGTTTAATCAAATCAAAACCATTCATCAGTTTTTTGTTTTTTGCTTTATCTATCACAGCAACCCGTTCTGTACAGCAATAACACGGGTCAACCGCTGCAAGAATTATCGCAGCATCGGAAATGGTCTGCCCTCGGACAGCATACTGGTTTGATGGAACATTGACATAACTTGGTGCTCTAACTTTATGACGAACAGGCCGAGAAGAACCATCAGACCGAACATAGTGATACACCTCGCCACGGGGTGCCTCATAATGTCCAATCCCTTCACCGACGGGAATTTCTTTTACATTTAAGTCAAAATTGCCTTCCGGCTCCTTTTTGAGTCCTTCAAGACAACCTTTTATTATTTTTGCTGATTCATACAGTTCAAGAATCCTTACAATAAGTTTATCAAACACATCGCCATTTTGTGTAACAATAACTTTCCAATCAACTAAATTGTACGCACTGTTTTGTGGGTCATCCCGCCGGACATCAATATCTACACCACTTGCTCGTGCAGTAGGTCCTACAACACAATAATCAATAGCAACTTCCTTCGGTAATATTCCCACACCTTTTGTTCTTGCATGAATCACAGGGTCGTCCATCACCGCACCTTTGAACATATCAAGCACAGGAATATAACTATCGCACATTTTTTCTATTTGTGGAATATCTTTCTTCTCAATATCTAAACGCACACCACCAATTTTCATCATTGCATAGTGATTTCTATTTCCTGTTATAAACTCGCACATATCTTCAACCATCTCACGATATTTCCACGCCCACATCCAGACGGTATTGTAGCCAAGAAAATGTCCTGCAAGCCCAAGCCATAACAGATGCGATTCAAATCTTTCCAGTTCGCCTATGATTGAACGAATATATTTTGCACGGACAGGGATTTCTATTCCTGCTAAATCTTCAACTGCATTAACATATGCAAACGGATGGCTTGTGGAACATATACCACAAATTCTTTCCACCAGAAATGTGGATTGGTCCCAATGCAGTGATTCAGAAAGTTTTTCAATTCCTCTGTGGTTGTAGCCGATTTCTATATCCATATCAACCACTTTTTCGCCTTCAACATATAACTTGAAAAATTCCGCCTCTTCCTGCAGCGGATGATACGGACCTATTGGTATAACAGTTCGTTTTTTATCAGTCATTTTGGTTTGTAGTTTTCCGTCTTTTCTCTAGCAATTCCTGTGAATAATCCTGCTTTTTCAATTATTGTTTCTATTCTTGTCATCCGATGGTCTAACTCAAGTTTGGCAAGTATTTGTGCTTGACCGACTTTTATTTCTTCCATATCTTTTCGCATAGATTTTAATTCATCAAAAACCATTTCAAACCGTTTATCAACTTGCTCAAACCGTTTATCAACTTGTTCAAACCGCTTATCAATTTGTCCGAACTGTTCATTATGATGTTCTAACTCGGTTCTTATAGCACGCAGTTCAGGCACAATCAAGTTCTGAACAACTTTACCTAATGCCTTGGCTATATCGGCTACACTCATCTTGATTTCACCTTCCGTGTGGTTTTCTCATTTTCTCTCACCCTGACCTTGCCTTAACGGATAATTGCAACTTGGCCAGTCGTCGCGCAACAAAAGATGTTTTAGATTCGGATGACCTTTGAAGTTTATACCCAGAAGTTCCCACATTTCCCTTTCAATCCACTCAGCACCTTTTATCACTTTTGAGATTGTTTCAATTTCCGGTTTTTCTTTATCAGGAATTAAAACGCGAATTGATACAATTTTTCCAGTTTTATCTTCTGAAAAATGGTAAAGTATCTCAAGCCCGTCTCGTCTGTCAACACCCGATGCAATAATAAATCTCAATTCAAAGTCATTAAATAAAATTCTGGCAACTTCTACAATATCCGATGGTAAAACATCAATATAAAACCTGCGTGGATTATATTCTACAAATTTTTTGATTTTGTTGCCAAGTTTCTCTTTTATTTTCTCAATCACATCCATAAATTTTGACTTTTAACCTTTAACTTTTAACTTTCTCCCTTCAACGCTTTTACCAGTTTTACAACACCCATTATTATTGCTTCCGGTTTTGGCGGACATCCGGGAATATATGCGTTCACCGGAATAATTTTATCAATAGGTCCGCAGGCATTATATGAATCCCTGAATATCGTCTCTGAACAGGCGCAACCGCCAACAGCAATTACAACACATGGTTTAGGTGCCTGTTCATACAACCGTTTTACTCTATCTACAACTTTTTTATTCACCATACCGGTAACAAGCAAGGCATCCGCATGGCGAACAGAACCGACAAGTTGGATACCGAATCTTTCCAAATCGTATCTCGGAGTAAGTGCATCCAAAATCTCAATATCACAGTTGTTACACGGACTGCACGCTACATGAAATACCCAGATTGATTTTGTTAACGCCTTTATTTTTATGGAAGTAGAATTCATTTAAACTTAAATCCTTTATTTAATGCTTGTTTATGAACTGCATCTATGACGGCCTTATCCAGAGTAGCCGGAGCACCCGTCGTTTCTTTTTCTTTCTGAGCAATATATTTTTTTCTTTCTTCTTGAAGTTCAGAAATTTGTTCTCTTATTTTTTTTCTTTCATCAAGTTTCTGGTCTATGTATTTATCAATCTCATTTTTGTTCATTTTCCTTAATTCTTCAGGCAGATCATCTTTTTTTATGTCATCTTTTTTTATTGCACCGCTTTCTATTGCAGATACCAAATCCCAAGAAGAACTGGAACCGACAGATTTTGCCTGAGCCACATATTTTTCAGCCATAACTGTCGGACCTGCAGATTTAGATAATTGGTTTACTTTCTTTTGCTTCGCCAGTGCTTTCGGCGATTCCTTACCATAAGCAATGTATGTCTTGTTTAACTCCATACCAAGTTCTGTTATTTTATCATCCTGGGGCGCCGTAATTGTCGCTACGGGTGCCGATTGGTCAATGTTCGTGTACTCACCGTCAGCAAGGTCAGCGCCGGCTTTCCATTGCGTTGCAATGCCTTCCTGTCTTCTGCCACAGAAAATCGTATTCACAAATATTCCTTTTGCTTTGGCTAACGAAACCGCCTGTTTGAAATCAACAGCACCCTGTGTAAACGGTTCATTCCCTGCAATAAAAATTGTTTTATAAACATCGTCAAACTTACTCCACTTAAGGTTGTTGACTGACTCTTTTATAACATACCCGCAGTACTCATCACCACCGTTTGTTTTGAGTGCAAAAAGTTCACTGGCGATTTTATCCAAATCAGTTGTAAAAGTTTGAACCTGTCTTATATACCCGTTCTGCGGTGATAATCCTGAATTACCATATTCATAAAGTGCAACTTCAATAGTAGGTTGACTTCCATTTTTTTCAGATGAAACAAGTTCGTTTACTATTTTCCATAATTGTGTTCTCGCCTGATTTATAAGTCCATCCATACTGCCTGAAGTATCAAGCAGAATCGCTACCTGTACAAGCGGTTTTTTAGAATAAGTTGTTGATGGTGGTTGGGGTGGGGCGGCTGTATCTTTCCATGTTTTCTTTATTGTTGTGTTTGCAGCCGAGAGTATTTTACCTGTCTCAGTTTGAACTATCCTTGCGTTTATTTCAACTTCCTCATTTTCCAAGTCATTCAAAGTTCCCGTAACCACGGCATCCGCACCTAAAATCTTGCCTAATTTCTTCGTAGTATCTTCATCTATAGCACCTGAGGATTGCAGGTTTAATTCAACAAGAACTTTCTTCAATAAATTTCTCTCTATTAGGGTTATTTTCTTGTTTTGTGCAAAATTAGTCGTTAATCTTTCCTGTATGATTATCGGCCCTTCCGACGGTTTATGGCTTGTATATGGAAATTCAAGCACAGCCATTTTTATATTCTGATAATCTCTTATTCCTTCTTCAAGTTTTAATGCAAGTTTTTCCAACTCCGCCGAAAATGCGGTTTGCGATGCCATTAAAAGGACAAAGAATGCCAACTTCATTGATTTATTCATAAAGGTTTTTCTCCTTAAAATCTGACCGTCGCCAGAATTACTGCAAAAATTGAACAAATCAGGCAACTACGCCAGAAAAATTTTATCGCCTGGTCTATTCTTACTCTCGGGTTTGTGTTCCTTATCAGAATTATTAAAACCAGAACTGCAACAGCGCCTAAAATTTTGCCGCCAAAAAACAACACTGCTGAAAAAACTGGTATCACAAACAGCAGCATTATCCGATTTAATTTATGTAATGCAAGTGGCACACCGGAATACTCTATAAAAACACCACCAGCGATTTCCGTCTCGGCTTCCGCGACATCAAACGGCACAAGCCCTAATTTCGCTTGAATTGTTAAAAGAAATATAATAAATGCAATAATGCCTGAAAATGAATTAAAAACTATGCCTGATATTTGCTGATATGATACAATCTCGCCAAGTTTTATTGTTTGTAATTTTATTACAGGTACTAAAACTGAAAACACAAATGGTAATTCATATGATAGGAATAGTTTCATCTCTCTTGATGCAGCAAGTGCAGCAATCGGATTAGCAGAAGAAGAAGCGCCTAAAATCACAGCGATTGGTGTAATTGCCAACAGATAAATTACAACTATTAAATCGCCGACAAAAAGTGATTGCGGATTCAAAAGCGCTTTCCATAGAATAAATGATGCAAGTGTCGTGGATGCGATTGCGACAAGCGGTGTTAACAGGAAAACTGTTGAATTCGCCGACGATGGCACAATAGTTTCTTTACCAAGAAGTTTTACGAAATCATAAAGCGGCTGAAAGAAAGGCGGCCCCTTCCGCCATTGAACCCGTGCAGTAACCTTGCGGTCAATCCAAGAAAAAACCATTCCAACAGCAGCTGTGAATAAAAATCCCGGAAAAATAATAAATTCAAAAAGTAATTTCATTAGAGTTTAGAGTTCAGAGTTTAGAGTTTAGAGTTTAGAGTTTTTGAGTTTTCTCTAAACTAAATTCTCTACACTCTAAACTGTTATTTGTGCCACTTCAACGAATATACCAAAAGTTTATCTGAAATTTTGTAAATGCTTTTTGTTTCGTCTGCTTCTATATCAACCCAACTCAAAATCCCCGTTTTGTCTGTCTCAACACACTTTGGCGGTTTACCGTTGCATCTATCAATACAATAATCGCATTGTGCGGTCTTATACGACAAAATTTCCGGATAAATTGTGCCAAATGGACATGCAACCGAACAACTTTTACATGATGTGCATCTGAAATTATGTCTTTCTAAAATACCATCTTTATTCTTTTCAAGCGCTTCATTTGGACAGGCAAGGATGCAATCAGCTCTTTTGCATTGACGGCAAATAACAAATTGTGCCGCTTTTGACAGTAGTTTTTCAACCCCGTTGTTTTTAGGGGCATCATTGGCAGTTAGTTGATGATAAAAATAACTGCACTCTGCTAAAAAGTTTTTGGTTTTATAATATTTTTCTAAATCAATAAGAATTTTTTTAGACATTGTTATCTTGCTGCCTTTTTACGTTTCAGGTAATCAATTATTACTATGGAACCAAATAAAACCACAAAAAATCCCATAACAAAAATTAGAGTATTCTCAAAACTCATCTTTCCTCCTTTATTTCCGACGATACAATTAATCCAATAATAAACAAAATTGTAGATAATATAAAAAGAATTATAAATCCTCGGACCGAAACTCCTTTTTCTAACGCCTGTCCAATAATAGCAATGGTTAGCACATAAACGATAATTTTCTCACATATATTTACAATAAACTCTCTTTGTCTTTTGTTCATATTTTAATCCCAGATTTCTTCAAAGTCCTTTATTTTATCGTAAGTAAAAACAGGACCGTCTTTGCAAACAAAATAAGGTCCTAACTGACAATGCCCGCATTTCCCTAAACCGCAGGACATATTCTTTTCCATAGAAAGATAAATCTGTTCAGGTACAAAACCGTATTCTAAAAGTCTTTTCGTGCCAAACTTCATCATAACAGGTGGACCACATACAACCGAAACAACATTTTTTAGGTCAACTTTTACTTTATCCAAAAGACAGGTCACAACACCAATCGTTCCTTTCCATACACCTGTTGGACACTTATCTACGCTTTGCAATATTTCCAGTTTTTTTATTTTTTTCCATTTTTCAAATTCCAATTTGTAAATTATATCTTCTGGACTTTTGGCACCGTAACATAAAATAATTTTTCTGAATTTATCAATTTGATTAATTAAAGTTAACAAAAATGAGCGAAGCGGCGCCATACCAACACCACCACCTAATATCAATACTTCTTTATTGAACATTTGATCTATAGGATAGCCCTTGCCATATGGACCGCGGATACCGACAATATCACCTTTTTTTAATTGATGTATTTTTTCGGTGACATAGCCGACTTGCATTATTGTAACATCTATTGTCTCTGTTTCAAAAGGCGATGACGAAGGTGTAAACGGCGCTTCACCGATACCGTCAACTGCTAATTCTATGAACTGTCCTGTTGCAAACGAAATCCTTTCCGATGGTTTTAATGTAAATGTTTTTATATTCGGGCTTTCATCGCTGACTTTTATTATTTCTGATTTAATAGGTTGATAAATATTTTTCATAATCGCTGATAACATCGCAGATGACCGCTGATAAATCTGCGGTCATCTGCGTTTTCTATCCGCGGTCATCTGCGTACTTCATCTGCGGAAATCTGCGTTATTACTTCTCTTATATCTATTTCTGCAGGACAAACCTCAATACATCTACCACACCCGCTACAGGCATAGAAACCGAAATTTGTATACCGGTAATCAAACTTGCAAGAATACAAGTTTTTATACCGTTTTTCTTTTGTCGGCTTAGGATTAGCACCACCTGCTACACGCGCATAGCCCTTAAACTGACAGGCATCCCATAACCGATATTTCTCAAAATCCGGAAGCTCACCAAGCAAAAAACAATAACAACTTGAACAGACAAATCTGCAGCCACCACATTCAACGCATTCTTTAGAAACCTCATTCCAGAATTCTGGGTTGACTGAATTAACCGCCTTGTTAAGTCGCTTTGTAAAATTTATATTCTTCTTTATATTTATTCTTATAACCTGTTCGTTAACGCTTCTTCTGTTTCTTTCGGATTCAATTATGTAGTTTTGAACTATATCCTGGAAAAGATGTTCATTTTTTTTAACGAGTTCTTTACCCTTTTCGCTTAAAATTTCAACAACAAACCCGTTTCCAACAGGCCGAAGATTTATATCAAAACCTGATGTCGCATATGGCTGACCGTCAATAACAGAACAGAAACAACATTCCTTCGCAGATGTGCAATCAGCAGAAATTATTATTGTGTTTTTTCTCGCTTCTTCATAAACAGTGTCTCTGTATTCACCACCCAGAAATATACTGTCAAACAACCGAAGATGAACCAGTTCGCATGCTTTTATGCCAATTATAATTTTTGGTTTTTTTTCAGCAGCAGGAATTATTTTTTCGACTGGTGGAAAGAAAAATGTTTTAATCGGTACCTGGGCACGATATTTACCAATAACTGTCTCATTTAAGTTTTTAGAAGATAGTTTTGAATAATTATAGTTATTCTCGTCGGCTACAAAAAGCGAAAAAATATCATATTTTTCTATCTGATTTAACAAAAAGTTCTGCCAGTTTTGGTTGTTGATATATTTAGTTTCCATAAACTTCGTTAAGTATATCAAATTGACAAAAATTTGTCAAGTGGAAAAAGATTTTTTTTTATTTTTTCTTTTGAAGATAGAGACTTAACAGGTTTTTTAATAGCATTGATGTTGTAACTGCACCAACACCACCTGGAACAGGTGTGATATATGCTGCAACATTCACCGCCTCAGCAAAAATAACATCGCCTACTGTTTTCATTTTTGGCTTACCTGTTTTTTCGTCAATTACTGGCTCGCCTTTTTCATCTCCCCCCTTTTTTACAGGAACACGATTTATTCCGACATCTATCACAATTGCACCTTCTTTTATCATATCACCTTTGATAAGTCCTGCCTTTCCGACAGCAACTATCAAAATCTCCGCTCGTTTTGTATGGCTTGCTAAATCTTTTGTTGCTATATGACAAACTGTTGGTGTCGCAGATTCTAAAAGTGAAGACAAAAGCATAAGTGTAACTGGTTTACCAACAATTTCGCTATGCCCGACAATTACTGTCTCTTTGCCTTTGAGTTCTACATCGGTTGATTTTATACATTCCATAACCGCAAGTGCAGTACAGGGCGCAACAATTGGTTTCACATCAGCATATAAAAGTTTGCCAAGATTGACTGGTGAAACACCTTCAACATCTTTTTCAGGCAAGAGTGCCATCTGAATCCGTCTTGAATTGATATGTGTGGGTAGCGGCATCTGTAAAATTATCCCGGTAACTTTCTCATCTCGGTTTATTTTTTCTATCTCAGCAATCAAATTGTCTTCTGTTATACTATTGTCAAACTGGACAAGATTGTATATTATACCTGCTTCTTCACAAGATGACTTTTGATTTTTTATATAAACCTGACTTGCAGGATTATCGCCAACTTGTATCGCGACAAGCATCGGTTTTTCTTTCAATCTTTCTATTTCTGCTTTTACTTCTGCTTTTATTCCTTCGGCAATTTTGTTGCCATCAATAATTTTCGCAGTCATTGTTTCTCGCCTGTTTTTTTGATTATTGTTTCTATATTCTCAACCGCAACTTTTAACATTTTTTCGTATTTTGTTTTTGTCTCTTTTACGAATTTAGCATCAGTAATAAATTTCAGATTTATGTCTATATTGAACTTTGACGATTCAATCCCTGCACGGAGTATTGAAACCCCACAGGCAACATCGCTTATCAGATTCCTGTTGCCGATTTCAGAAAGCCTTTCTGCCAAGGGAATTGCTTCAACTGAAATCTCAAAAATTTTACAAGGAACCGCCAGCGCATTTCTTAACGCATCCTGTATTTTGTCAGTTGTTTTGGTTTTATACGCTTCTGAAAGATTTGTGTATGCTTTTACATCTTCATCAATTAAGGTTGACAATTGACACTTAAAAGTTGACAGTTCCACCACGATTTTTTTTAACTCATCCTGATACTGCTCATACCCCTTTTTGCCGATACTAAAATTGGCTACCATCAAAAGACAGGAAACACCTGTTGCGGAAACTAATGCAGCCGCACTTCCACCGCCCGGTGCTGGCAGTTTCGCAGATAAATCGTCAAGATATTTTTTTATAGAATTGTTGATATATTTTTCTTGCATCTTATCATACCCATTTTATATCGTTGTTTTTTATCTCCTTTTTTTCTTTTTTTTCTTTTTCAAGTTCTTTAATTAAAATTTCTAATTTGGCTTTAATAATATCCCAAGCCCATTTTGTTGTATCCTCTGTATCTTTTGCTTTTTTTTGGATATATCCAAGACAACTGCTGATATTGTCCAATTGCCGACTGATTTTACCAAGAACAATCAGAATTATAATAAAACTTATCGCACCAATAATAATTTGAAAATTATCAATAGTGAACATTCTAGGAAAGCCCGGCAAGTTCTATGATTTTTGGAACTTTGTCGTCCCAGCCGAGTGGCATTATGTGAACACCCTGACAGTATGGCTTGAGTTCTTTGATAAGTTTTGCTGCAATTTCTATCCCTGTCTGACCTGATTTCGTTTTTTCTTTATCTTTTTTAAGTTCTTCTATAAGATTATCAGGCACATAAACACCTGCAACATTTTCGTTCATATATCTCGCCATACCAACACTTTTCAAAACTACAATACCAGCCATTACAGGAACACCAAACTGTTTTGCTTTTTCCATAAACTTTACAAATTTGTCTGTTTCATAAACCGCCTGGGTTTGAAAAAATTGTGCACCTGCTTTAACTTTTTTCTCCATCTTTATGAGTTGTGGCTCAACAGGGTCAGAACACGGCGAAACAACCGCACCAATTGAAAATTTGGGTGGTTCACTTTCAAGTTTGTTCCCAGCGAGGTCTTGACCTTCTTCAAGTTTCTTCACAGCATAAATCAGTGAAACAGAATCTAAATCAAAAACCGGTTTTGCTTGCGGATGGTCGCCAAGTTTCGTGTGGTCACCTGTTAGTAAAAGCAGATTTTCAATACCAAATGCGGCAGCGCTTAAAATATCCGACTGCAACGCAATTCTGTTTCTGTCACGACAGACAACCTGATAAACAGGCTCAATTCCTCTGTCTTTTAGGAAATGACAGGTCGCAAGCGAACCGAATCTCATAACTGAGGATTGATTATCAGTAACATTTATCGCATCTACCTTGCCTTTAAGGTGTTCTGCTTCCTGTAAACACTTTTCAATCTGCCAACCTTTTGGCGGTCCAATTTCAGAAGTAACAACAAACTTTTTAGAAAATAATTCTGTCAGTCTCATTTTCTTAGTTGCTCATTTAGCTAAATGAGCAAGTGTCCTCCTCTCTACTGTACCTTTTTTTACTCTTTTTCAATATCGTAAAAACCAGTGTTTCTTAGTTCAGCAGATGGAAACATTTTTGAATAGTCACGAAGTTTTACAAGTTTCTGAAAATTTTCAAGTCTGTTCAGTTTTTTAAGTCGGTTATAGATTTTTTCCCAGCCACAATCCAGTTCTTTGTCAATCTCACATTTACTATTTTTTGTACCACCACAGGGCCCGTTTAATAACGATTTTGAGCAGTTTATAACTGGACAAATTCCACCTGTTAAATCCAGAACGCAATCCCCGCATTCAGCACATTTTTCTATTGATGGCCAGAGCCCTTGAAATCCACCAAGATAAATCGTATTGTTTGCTGGATGAACATATTTATCTATTACCGAGGCAATTGCTTGAACCCCAATTCCACAGGTCAAAGCAAGAATTGAATCTGCACTATCAATTTTTTTCTTATGTCTTAGAATTTTTAGAGAATCCAAAAGTTTGTTGCACATAAAATCAACAACTGTGCATCCTGCAACTTTTATACCTGATGCTTCCAATTTCTGTTTTAACTCAACACATGCTTTTTCGCCACCGGTTTCACAAACCTCGGCACAACCGTTACAACCAACAACAAAAACGCTTTTTTCGCCTTCAAGCATTTTTAGAATTTCGTCAATTGGCTTTTGCTGTGAGACAATCATGATTTATCTCCGACATAACCATTTTTATAACTTCCGGTATTTTATTTTTAACTTCTTCGGAAAGTTCCAATTTGGGCAGAATCTCTTTGGGTTCAATCCCAATAAAAATAATTTCTTTTGGAAGTTGTCCAACTTTTCCAGCAATTTTTAACGCATCAATTATATTTATATCGTGCAAAGATAATTTTTCAATTTCCAAATTTCCAAATTTGGAAATTTGGAAATTCTGAAATTTATAAATTTCTCCAGAAATACCACCGTTTTTTATAGCATCAATAATTATTAGTTTGTCAACATTTTTAAGCGATAAAATTACATCAAATGATGCAGTTCCACCGTCAATTAACTCAACGGTAGAAGGTAGACGGTAGAAAGTAGAAGGGTTTTGTAATTCTTTTATAACATGGACACCAACACCTTCATCACCCATCAAAATATTTCCAAAACCAACAACAGCAATTTTATGTAGCTTTGAATTCTCCAATTGCATTACCTCGCAAATCAACAAGATGAACTGCACAGGCAAGACACGGGTCAAACGAACGCACTATTCGGACAATTTCAAACGGATTATTTTCATCATTAATTTTTGTACCGATAATTGCTTGCTCAATCGGACCGGGTTGGTCTTTATCGTCTTTTGGCGAAGCATTCCAAGTTGTTGGTACCACACATTGATAATTTTCAATTCGCCCCTCTTTAATTTTTATCCAATGTCCCAACGCACCTCTAGGTGCCTCTGTTAGCCCCATTCCTTCAGATTCTTCTGGAATATTATAATCAGTATAAACCGGTTCGGCAGGTTTTAATTGTAAAATCCAGTTAGCCATATTATCAGCAACATATTTTGTTTCCAGCGCTCTTGCGGCATGCCGACCAAGCACGGAAAATAACACATCGGGCTTTGCTTTAAATTCTGTAAGAACCGAATCAACAAGTTTTTTTACGGTTTCGTCCCAGGAAACATAGTTCACGAGCATTCTTGCCAATGGACCGACTTCATAAACCATATCAGCGTATCTTGGTGATTTAATCCAGGAATAGCCATCTTTTTTTCCATATTTCGGGATTGTCTCTTCTTGTGCCGGCTGTTTATGCGATTGCGAATCATCATACCATGAATGTTTTACATCCTCGGTGATTTTTAATGAATCTACAATATCACATCTCAAATCTGCAGATACCCTGCCCGATTTAATAAGCCGATTTCTTTTAAGTAAATCCTTTTCTTTACCGTCTAAATCAAAAACACCATATACAAGATAATTTTTACAGCCGGCACCAATCCTGAAATAATCGGAATATTTTTTTGCAACCGCAATAATATCGGGAATATAAACATTGTCTATAAACTCTCTGATTTCATTCAGTCGCCATAAAAAATTTGTAATTTTATCTGTTGTTGGTTTTTCCGTCACCCCACCTGCAATGATTCCGACATTATGCGGCATTTTACCACCAAAAATTGCAAGCATTTCATGTGCTTTTCGTCTTATTTCAAGTGCTTTCAAATAGTGTTGTGTAAGTTCAGCGTTTTCCTTTTCAGAAAAACGATAATCACCTTCATATCTTGGAATAAAGGGGGGGATATCTGGTGATTTAACAAAGTCAAGTGCGGCGAGATGATAAAAATGCAAAATATGTGACTGTAAAAAATTTGAACCGAGTATTAAATTTCTTATTATACGACCGTTATCTGTTATTTTATCGTCAATACCAAAGGCAGAATCAAGCGCTAAAGAAGAAGCAGTGGCGTGACAGATTGGGCAGACACCGCAGATTCTTTGTGTAATTTGTGAAGCATCGCGGGGGTCCCTGTTTTTTAAGATTATTTCAAATCCTCTAAAAAGAGTTCCTGATGAATTCGCATCTTTTACAATACCATTATCAATAATTGCTTCAATTTTCAGATGTCCTTCTATTCTGGTTACCGGGTCAATCACTATTTTTGACATATTTTGTTTCGCTCCGCTCACCGAGGTTGAAACCTCGGCTACATTAGTGTGTGAATTTACTCCATTAACAACAGGTTAAAACCTGTCATTCCGCAAATTCATTTGTTATTCCATTTTGTTTTTTTATACATCGCTTCTAAATCAGGGAATTCCGGCTCTACACAGCCGATACAAGGTGAACCGTTTTGGATACACCAATTGACCCCGGAATTCCAACTCCTTATCGGACAGTCAGCGTTTGTATAGGGTCCCTTGCACCCAAGTTCGTAAAGACATCCCTCATCTGAAAATTTTTTGGCAAATTTACCTTTATCAAAATAAGGTCTTCGTTCGCAATTTTCATGAATAAGTTTTCCATAGAAAAGTCTGGGTCTTGAAAGTTCATCTAATTCAGGTATGCCAAACAGCAATATGTTTGCAACAGTTCCAACAAACCAATCCGGATGAGGTGGACAGCCGGGAATATTTATCACGGGTTTTTTTATGTTTTTAAAATCCAGAAATTTTTCAACACTTTTTACTTTTGTCGGATTAGGATTCCCTTTGGGAATACCACCAAACGCCGAACAACTCCCGAGCGATACTATTGCAGATGCATCTTCTGCCAATTCCTCAACAACACTTTCCATTGATTTTTCGCCGATATCACCAAAACCATTTTCAGGAATTGCACCTTCAACTATCAAAATATAATCTTTCGCTTTTTGGGTTTCAAGCAGGATATCCATAACAATTTTTCCCGAGCCGGTCATTATCGTCGGCATAAATTTCAAGTTTATATGTTTACCTGGAACCAGTTCATCCAGCAAAACATTTTTTATTGTCGGACTTAACGAATTCAGGACAGAAATCGCACACCCGCTACACGCAGCGCCCTGAAACCATACAACAGGAAATTCTTTCGGCATTTAACCCTCAAATAGGAATTCCAGTTTTTCAGAATTTCAGAATTTCAGAAAAGTGAAATTTAATATTTATATCTCTTTCGTTGCTTTTTCAAAAGGCTAATAATGTTTCTATTGAACCGTAGGGGTCTCTTAGGATTTAATGAATAATATACTTTACCATTTTTTATTTGATGCTGCACCATCAAATTAGTTTCTAACATCTTTAAGTGTCGGCAAGTTGATGAAACTGGTATATTTGTTATTTGAGCAATTTTGGCTAATCCTATTTTTTTGTGTCTTAACAATTGTTCTATTATTTTTATTCTCCTTTCGTTAGATACTGCCTTTAAAACTCTTAATAAAATTTGTGACATATACATCACCTCTCTTTTTCACAATTTCAGAATTCTGAAATTGTGAAATACTAAAATAAGCCGATGACTTTACCATCTTTGTCTATATCAACTCTGGTACCTGCGGGGACTGATGGCAGTCCTGGCATTGTTCTCATCTCGCCGCAAAGCGGATACAGGAAGCCGGCGCCGACTGATGCGCGAATATCACGAATCGGCAATATAAAATCCTTCGGCTTACCTTTCCAACTTGGCTCGTGTGAAAGTGACAGATGCGTCTTCGCCATATTTATCGGTAATTTATCCCAGCCTAAATCGGTATAGAGTTTAATTTTTTCTTCTGCAGGTTGAAGATATTGTATATCTTTTGCACCGTAAATTTTTGTTGCAATTGTTTCTATTTTTTTCTTGATAGGCCAGTTCAGTTCATATAGGAACCTGAATTGTCGTCCGCCTTCTTTTTTCTCGCATGCTTTTACAACTGCTTTTGCAAGTTCCTTACCACCTTCGCCACCTTTTTCCCAAACATCTGAAACAACAGCATCTTCAGCACCAAATTCAACTGCTTTTTTTCTGACAAGTTCTATTTCTCTATCGGTATCTGTTGTGAATCTGTTGATTGCAACCACTACTGGCACACCATGCAATTTTGCATTTTCAATCTGTTTTTCTAAATTACACAAACCCTGTTCTACCAATTCTAAATTTTCTTTTGCAAGTTCATCCGGTAGCGATTTACCGGCAACAACATTTATTTTACCTGAATGCATTTTTAACGCTCTGATTGAGCAAACCATCACAACACAATTCGGTATAAGCCCGGAATATCTGCATTTGATATTCATAAATTTTTCCATTCCGCAATCCGCACCGAATCCGCTTTCTGTAACCACATAATCAGTCAGTTTTAATGCAATTTTATCCGCAATGATTGATGAATTCCCGTGTGCGATATTTGCGAAAGGTCCTGCGTGAACAAAACACGGTGTGCCTTCTGTCGTCTGCAACAAATTAGGCTTGATTGCATCTTTCAAGAGTACCGCCATCGCACCAGCAACTTTTATATCTTCTGCGGTTACAGGTCTGTTATCATATGTGAATGCAACCACTATTTTTCTTAATCGTTCTCTTAAATCCCGCAGTGAACTTGTTAATGCCAGAATCGCCATCACTTCTGAAGCAACCGAGATATCAAAACCGGTATAGAGTGGTGCACCGTCGTCACCGGGACCAAGCCCTGTAATTATATTTCTTAAAAACCGTTCCGAGACATCAACAACATACCGCCATAAGATTTTTTTGGGGTCTATATTTATTTGTCGTCGGTAAAGTGCATTATTCAGAAATGCCATACACAAATTGTGAGCGATTGATACCGCATGGACATCGCCGGTAAGATGCAGATTGAAGTCCTCCATTGGTAAAACCTGCGAATATCCGCCTCCTGCTGCGCCACCTTTAATACCAAAAACAGGGCCTAATGATGGCTGTCTGATAGTAGTAATAACCTTTTTATCAATTTTATTAAGCCCGAGTGAAAGCCCGATTGTTGTTACTGTTTTTCCTTCACCTAATGGTGTTGGTGTGATTGCGGTTACATCAATATATTTGCCTTGTGGTTTATCTTTGAGCCGCTCAAGAATTTCCAGTTTTATTTTCGCCTTGTAGTCGCCATGTAGTTCAAGTTCGTTTTTTCTTACTCCGATTTTTTCTGCAATCTCCATAATTGGTTCCAGTTTGATTGATTGTGCAATCTCAATATCTGACGGCACATTTTTAGCCATAGTTTTTTACCTCCACTGATATTATACAAAAAAATTGGGTTATGTCAATCTCTATATTGCGAACGGACGCGAATAGCGGTAAAAATCAGAAGCAGTATTTATATTTATCAAAAACTGCGTTTCATCTTCGGTCAGTTTTAGACGGTCATAATCCATTTTTTCAATTATTTTGGTAATTGATAATTTTTCTGTTTCTATCGCTTTTTCAAGACCTGTTATAATTTTTTTGTTATACACGGCAAAAAGCGGTTCCAACCCTTTTTCAGAGCATGGCATAACAGCAATTGTATTTTTTTTATACGCTAATTTCAGAATTTGTTCTATCAGATTTTTATTTATAAACGGCATATCACTGGCAACAAAAAAAGCATAATCGGTATTTATCGTTTTTAGTCCTGTGTAAATACCGCCTACAGGACCACAATTTTTTACAATATCACTGACAACTGTTATATCATGGAATTCGGCAAAATCTGCATAGTTATTGGTGACAATTATTATTTCACGAAAAATATTCTTTAGAATATCCAGTGTTGAATCAATAATTCTTTTGCCGTTTATTTTAAGAAACGCTTTATTAAAGCCAGAGAACCGTCCGTTTTTTCCGCCTGCTAAAACAACCGCAGAAATGTTTTTATTCATTTATTAGTTTCTCAATCCTGACGGGGCAGATCTTCAACTCCGGTATTTTTGAGAGCGGGTCGGTTGCAGTATGATTAAACAATGTATTCGTCGGTATTTCAGCAAAATGGAAACTCATAGATACAACGCCTTCAGGCAGATTTTCAGAAATCTTCGCTTTAACTTGGAGTTCATCCCGCCGGCTAACAATTTTAATATACTCACCATCTTTAATATCAAGTTTTTCAGCATCTAACGGATTTATCTCAAGCAGTTCTTCCGGTTTGATTTTATTTAGCCCGTTAACTTTTCGGGTAAGTGTTCCAGTATGATAATGATAAAGAAGCCGTTCAGTTGTAAGTATAAACGGGTATTTATCATCAGTAATTTCTATTGACGGCTTATATGTTACGAGCATTAACTTACCTTTCCCGTGTGTAAATTTATCTTTATGCAGTATATCAGTTCCGGGATGATTTTCGTCAGGACAGGGCCACTTCAATGAATTTTGTTTTAACCGCTTATATGAAATACCGCCGTAAATCGGAACAATACTTGCAATTTCATCCATTATCTCAGACGGATTCTCAAAATCAAATCCTGATTTCATTTCTTTTGCAAGTTCGCAGACAATTTGCCAGTCGGGTTTTGATTCGCCCAGCGGCTCTATTGCTTTATTTAAGAGTTGGACTCGTCGTTCGGTATTTGTATATGTTCCTTCTTTCTCAGCGAAACTGCATGCAGGCAAAACAACATCTGCGTATCTTGCTGTCTCAGTCAGAAACATATCCTGAACTACCAAAAAGTCTAGTTCAGTTAATGAACATTCTGTATGTTTTGAACAGGGCTCGCTCAATACCGGATTTTCGCCGATAATATACATCGCTTTAATTTCCCGTTTATGTGCTTTCTCAAACATTTCTGTTAAAGTTAAACCGGGTTGAGAATTTAATTCTGTCTCATAAAATTTTTCAAACTTTTCTCTTGCAGTGTTATCATTTACTTTTTGATAGCCTGGAAAAACATTCGGCAACGCACCCATATCACACGCACCTTGAACATTGTTCTGGCCACGTAACGGATTTATTCCAGTTGATGGTTTTCCTATGTTGCCGGTTAAAAGCGCCAGATTAGAAATACAAAATACATTATCGGTACCGTGCGAATGCTGTGTTATGCCCATACCGTACAAAATGGATGCGGGCTTCTGGGTTGCATAAATCCTTGCTGTCTCTATTATCAAATCCTTTTTAATACCGGTAACTTTTTCTACTTCGTCTAAACATATACTTTTTATATGTTTGATATATTCTTCATAATTTTCGCATCTTTCATGGATAAATTTTTTATCCTGCAGATTCTCGTCAATTATAACTTTTGCAATACCGTTGAGTAATACAACATCGGTTCCGGGTTTATGATGTAACGAAAGATACGCAAACTGGCATAATTCAATTTTTTTTGGATTGATAACTATCAGTTTGGCACCGTTATCAACTGCTTTTTTTATTTTTAAGCCAATCACAGGATGAGTAGATGTAGAATTAGAACCAATTGACAGAATAGTTTTAGCATCCGCAATCTCAGAAATTGAATTGGTCATCGCACCTGAGCCGAGTGTTTGCGCTAAACCTACAACAGTCGGTGCATGACAGAGTCGGGCACAGTGGTCAATGTTATTGGTTTTCAATACCGTTCGTGTAAATTTCTGTATTATATAATTTTCTTCGTTTGTACATTTTGCTGACGACATAACTGCGATTTTATCACCTTTATATTCTGGAATTTTTTCAGCAACCAAATTCAGTGCTTCCTGCCATGAAATTTGCTTAAAACTTTCATCAGGTTGTTTCGCAAGTGGTTTTGTAAGCCGTTCTTTATGATGCACGAACTCTTTTATACCGAATCGCCCTTTCACACATAACTGCCCTTTGTTTACCGGACCGTTTAAGTCAGGTGTGACTCTGATAATTTTCTCATTTTTTATTTCCAGTTTTATTGAACATCCGACACCGCAGTAGGGACAGATTGTTGTCACAGTTCTGTCCGGATTTAATGTTTCGTAAAAATCCTTTTCTAAAAGTGCGCCCGTCGGGCAAATATCCACACATGCACCACAGAATTCGCAATCCGAATCCTGAAGTCTTTTGGCAAATGCCGTACCCGGCACTGTTTTAATCCCGCGTGATATGAAATCTACTGCATTGTTTTTTCTTACTTCTTCGCAGATACGAACACATCTTCCACAAAGAATACACAAATTATAATCGCGGTTGAAAAACGGCTCGTCTATAAAAACGGTTAATTTTTTTTCTTTTTCTTCTATATAAGGCAAAGACAAAGATTCAACTCCCAGATAAGCGGCGACTGTTTGTAATTCACATCTTAAATTTTTCAGACAGGTTGTACAGGATTTATCATGCTCGGTCAGAATCAGTTCAAAAACCTGACGGCGTAAATTTTGGAGTTGTTCAGTATTTGTTCTGATAACCATACCATCTTCAATATATGTGGTGCATGCTGTTGGCAGTCCTTTTATACCGTCAATCTCCACGATACACAGTCGGCAACCACCGTAAGGTGCAAGGTCGGGATGAAAGCAAACAGATGGTATATAAATCCCGTTTTGTCTCGTTGTTTCTAACACAGTTAGCCCTTTAGAAGTTTCTATCTTTTTACCATCAATAATTACTTTTATTTGTGGCATAGAACTTTTTGATATTCAGAATAAAAATGTTTTAATGTTGATATTACCGGATTCGGTGCGGACTGACCTAACCCGCACAAAGCAGTTAGTTTAATTGTTTTTGCAAGTTCTTGCAGTTTATTTATATCATCGGTTGTGCCTTTACCATCTGTAATCTTTTTCAAGATATTGAATAAATGCACCGTGCCAATTCTACAAGGGCTACATTTTCCACAGGATTCGTTCATATTGAATTTTGCAAAATATTTACATAGTTCAACCATAGATTGTGTTTCATCTATAACAATAATACCGCCTGAACCCATCGCAGCATCAATTTCGGAAAGTGAATCAAAGTCCACTGATATATCAATATATTTTTTAGGCACACAGCCACCGGTAGGTCCACCGACGGAAACAGCTTTCAATTTTTTATTTTTCGGTAAGCCACCACAAATATCAAAAATTAGCCGTCTCAAGCGGATACCTAATGGTAATTCTACTACACCTGGTCTATTTACCTCGCCTGAAACTGAAAATAATTTTGTCCCACTACTGTTTACATTCCCACATTGTCTGAACCATTCTGTATGATATAATATAATCTGTGGCACATTAGCATATGTTTCAACATTATTCACAACTGTTGGCATATTGAATACACCTTTTTCAACTGGATATGGCGGTCTTGAACGCGGAATACTTTTTTTACCTGAAAGCAATTCCAGAAGTGCTGTTTCTTCGCCGGAAACATAACCGCCTTCGGCAGATGTGACAAAAATCTGGAAATTAAATTGGGAGCCCAAAATATTTCTACCAAGCAGTCCATATTTTGTTGCCTCTTCTATTGCTTTTTTGACTCTATCTATCGCAATTGTGTAATTATGATTGATATAGATATAGCCAGTTTCAGCACCAACCGCATAACCTGCGATAAGCATACCTTCAATAACAGAATGCGGGTCGCTTTCCAACAGAAGCCGGTCCTTAAAAGTGCCAGGTTCACCTTCTTCAGCATTACAAATCACGAATTTGTGCGAATTACAACACGAATTTCTACGAATACTTTTTAATTCGTGTTTATTCGTATTTTCTAATTCGTATGTATTCGCGTTTCGGCATAATTCCCATTTTCTACCCGTCGGGAAACCAATACCACCACGACCGCGAAGCCCGGATTTTTTTATTTCGTTGATAATTCCTTCCGGCGACATTTTCAATGCTAAATCTATCCCGCTGTATCCATCGTTCGCAATGTAATGATAGATATTTTCCGGGCTAATAAGTCCACATCTTTTCAGAATTCTTCTGGTTTGATATTTCAGTAATTTTTTTACATCAACAATAAGTTTCTGTGGAATTTTATTATGCAAAATATAATTAACAATCCTAGGAACTTCTTTAACTGTGAGATTACCAAAGTATACAGGTGTTTGGGCAGGTTTAATTATCTCAACTAATGGTTCTAAATAGCAAAGCCCGATGCAACCGACCTGGATTATTTCAAAATCAACTTTTTTCTTTTTACACAGTGCGGACAATACTGCTTCTACTTCTTCTGCTTGGGCAGATTTCCCGCAGGTTCCAAGCCCTACGAATATCAGAATCTTTGACGGGTTTACAATTTTTTCCCACTCTTTGTAAGCAATTTGTTTCAATTCTGTGAAATCCATTTTCTAAAAACTTGCTACAGAAAAAATTTTGGTTTGTGATATTTTCAACAATTTTGAAATTTTAAATCTATCAGCCAAGTGTCCATACATCTGTATGTGATATGTTTATACGATAATACGGAATATGTTTTTACATATCAACTTATCAACTTATCACCGTATCACTCATACTTTCTATATTATTTTTTTCGGTATGCCTCAAGATATGAATCGCAATAAAGTTGTTTGCCAAGTAAAAGTTCCGCTGTTATCATTGCATCCATCAGTTCTTTATCAAGCGGATTTAATATCGCAGCATCAAGTCCTGCTGCTAATGCCATTACGAGAAATGTTCTATCAACCAGCGGACGGTCAAGTGTTCCCTGCGAAACATTTGACAAACCAAGAATTGTCTTGGGTGGCGGGTCACAGATAAGTTTGCACTGTCTGATTGTCTCCAAAACAGCGCGGGAATGGTCTTGCGCAACATTTACAGGTAGTATTACCGCATCAATATAAAGATTTTCAGGTTCTATCCCATGTTCTATTGCTGCGGCAACAATATTCGCTGCTATTTCCAGTCGTGATTCGGCATTTGCTGGGACACCGGATTTCGTCATTGTTAATGCGATTATTTTTGTATTATATTTTTTGGCAAGTGGCAGAAGTAAATCCAATTTTTCTTTTTGACCGGAAGTTGAATTTAGAAACGAGCCCGCACCGGCGATTGAAAGCCCTTTTTCCATAACATCTAATTTTGTTGTGTCAATAGCGAGCGGTTTATCAGTAGTTTCCCGAATTGTTGTAATAAGCCATTCCATATCTTTTAGTGGTTCCGCGGATGCAGGACCAACATTTACATCAAGCGCATCCGCACCAGCTAGAAGTTGCTGTCTTGCCAGTTCCTGAATTATTGTTTTATTTTTTGTCTGGATTGCTTCCCGTACATTTTTAAACATCCCGTTAATCTTTTCACCGATAATGAACATAAAAACCTCCTAATATAACGACAAACGACAAACTCCAAACTCCAAACATCCTTCGCTTGACTCTTTATAGGAACATTTTAACCTTTTACCTTTCACCTGCTTTTAACCTTTTATTATTTCCATTGTTTCTTTTGCGATTAAAATTTTTTCGTTTCTCGGTAAAACGAATACTTTGACTTTTGAGTCGCTATCATTTATTTCATTTTCTACACCGATTGCTTTTTCATTTTTTTTTGAATCAATTTTTATTCCGAATTTATCAAGTTCTGCAAGTATTCTTTCTCTAATAAGCGGCGAGTTTTCACCAATACCACCGGTAAACGATATTGCTTCAACTTCACCATCTAATACAAACCAGTATGAGCCGAGATATTTTCTTGCTCTATAGACAAACACATCTATTGCAAGTTTCGCATTTTCGTTGCCTTTCTGGGCTGATTCAACCACTTTTTTCATCTCAGTACTTATTCCTGAAAGCCCAAAGGTGCCACTTTCTTTATTCAGACACATTTCAAGTTCGCTCAATGTCCAGCCACTTCTCAAAAGATACAGAATAACGCCAGAACTGACATCACCAGGACGATCAGTCATAACAAGCCCTTCAAGCGGTGTAAATCCCATAGAAGTATCTACAGATTTCCCATCTCTGATTGCGCATGCAGAACAGCCGGCACCAAGATGGAACGAAATTAAAGTAGCCGATTTTTTCTTTAAGAGTTGTGCGGTTCGTTCAGCAATATATTTATGCGAAATACCATGAAACCCGTATTGTCTGATTTTATATTCCTGATATAACCGTTCAGGCAGTGCATATCGGAATGCAACTTCAGGTATTGTCTGATGAAATGAAGTATCAAATACTGCAACATTTTTTTTACCTGATAGAAGTGTTTCTGCTACTTCTATTCCTTTAAGATTATACGGGTTATGAAGTGGTGCAAGTTCAAAGTCTTTGTAAATCTCTTTTTTTACATTCTCATCAACAATCACAGAACTTCTGAATGTCCATCCACCGTGAACAACCCTGTGCCCAATAGCATCAATTTCATCTTTGGATTTAAGGCAACCGTACTTAGAATTTGTAACTGTGGCTATAATAAGTTCAAGCCCTTTCTGATGGTCAAGCACCTGCTGAACAATTCTTTCGGTTTTATTGCCAACAGTATGTGTAAGTATTGTATCATCAAACCCGATATGGTTCAAGATACCTTTACACAATTCTTTTTCCTGCGGCATTTCAAAAACCTCATACTCAATAGAATAGATTCTGCAATTCAACACAAGGATTTTCATACTCGCCTCCGTCTGACGATTTCACTTTTCTGAAATTGTGAAATCCTAATATCTGGTCAGCCCCATTCATATGTAAATGTCAAGGAAACAGTTCAGTTTTTGTAGTCGATGATTTTTAATCACCATTTAGTCGTGCTCCAATTTGTCGGAGCACGCTTACAACTTACAAATTTCAGCAAAACTTACCTATTACCCGGAGAGGGTGGGATTTGAACCCACGAGAGCCTAAAAGACTCTACAGGTTTTCGAGACCTGCGCCTTCAGCCGCTCGGCCACCTCTCCATATACTTTTTAACCTGAAAAATGCGTGAAAACGCTGTTTTTTGACTCATAGTATTATTGATTTACCGACGACTAATATGTATAATAATCGGGAAAAAATAAGTCCTGCACAACCTTCACTAATAGTGAAACTTCTGC
>JBFLWK010000018.1 GCA_040757695.1 Elusimicrobiota bacterium | reverse complement strand
AGTTCACACCAAACAACAAACTCTCTATCAGTTTCTGTTTTCACAAAATACCTACCACCTTCTAATTCCGGATAAACATTTTTAATTTTCATCTTAAACACGAATGTAAACCGAATATTAACCGAATGTAACCAAATATTCGGTTGTATTCGGTGTTTTTATTCGGTGCAGTTATTCGGGTGTGGTTACTGGGCTTCTCTTAAAAATTTTGCTGCTTCTTCCGGTGGTGTCGGATTTATATAAAAACCAGTTCCCCATTCAAATCCTGCGACTCTTGTTAATCTTGGCATCATTTCAATATGCCAGTGATAGTGTAACAGTTTTCCAGTTCGGCAGGGTGAATTATGAATAATAAAATTATACGGTGGGTTTTCAAGTGCTCTGTTCATTCTACCATTGATATCTCTTAAAATCACCGCAAGATTAACAACCTCATGTTTTTGTAAATCCTCAAAAACGGCGGAATGTACTTTCGGAAGTATCCATGTCTCAAATGGGAACCTTGATGCAAACGGTGCAATACAGATAAAATCCTCGTTTTCTGAGACAAGCCGAATATTTGATTCAACTTCTTCGTGGATAATATCGCAATATACGCATCGTTCTTTATACTCGTAATAATTTCTACCGCCTTCTAACTCCTGTTTTACCCGAACTGGCACTGTTGGCATTGCGATAATTTGAGAATGTGGATGGACAAGCGAGGCGCCTGCTGCTGAACCGTGATTTTTGAATACTAAAATATATTCAAACCGGATATCTTTTTTTAAATCCAGCATTCTATCACGCCATGCCCATATAATCTCTTCTACATCTTTATTTGCTAACTCGGCGAATGCAGCATTATGTTTTGCGGTTTCAATAACCACCTCATGTGCGCCGAGTCCGTCCATAAAATCAAACATACCTTCACCATGGCGGTTTAGATTTCCTTCAATTCGCAGTGCAGGGTATTTATTAGGAACAACTCGCACCCACCAGCCTTTTTCATCTTTTTTTGTGCCGGGCTCGCGGAATGATAAAATCTCTGATGGTGTTTTGGTTTCGTTACCAGGACAGAACGGGCAGCCACTATTATAGTTTTCTAAATTTTCAGCTGCTCCCTCACCCTTCTCAAAATCTGGTTGAATTTTTCCGCGTTCTGTAGTGATAATTACCCATCTTCCAATAACAGGGTCTCGTCTTAGTTCAGGCATTTTGTTCTCCTATATAAAATCAATTAAAAATGAATTTTTAATTGCTGTACTATCTTCCCTCTTGTTGCTGTTTATGATAGGTATCAATCAGCGGCTGGGCGACGAATGGTGGTGCTTCTTCATAATGTGAAAATTTCATTTTGAAACTACCAGCACCTTTGGTAATAGACCGCAGATCAGTTGCATAACTTAATACTTCAGATAATGGTGTGGTAGCGATAACTTTCTGTTTTTTGCCGCCCACCGCCCTACCCACCCTACCACCAAGTTGTTCCATACCCATTATTCTGCCTCGTCTGGCATTCAGGTCACCCATCACCGCACCCATATACTCGTCTGGGATTATAACTTCCAGTTCTGCAATTGGCTCCAGGATGCACGGTTTGGATTCGGTTACACCTTTTTTTAATGCCATACTACCTGCAATTTTAAACGCCATATCAGATGAATCAACCTCGTGATAACTACCATCATAGAGTGTTACGCTGATATCAGTCACAGGATACCCGGAGATTACACCTTGTTCCATCGCTTCTTTAACTCCTTTTTCAACAGCAGGTATATAGTTTCTGGGGATTCTGCCTTCACGAATTGCGTTAATAAATTCAAACCCCTTCCCGCGTTCAAGCGGCTCTATCTTAAGCCAGCAATCGCCATATTGCCCGCGACCACCTGTCTGGCGTTTATATTTTCCCTGGACTTCTGCTTTGCCTTTGACGGTTTCTCTATATGCGACTTTTGGTGGTTTTAAATCTACATCAATCCCATATCTGCCTTTTACACGATTAACAGCAATCTCTATATGTAACGCACCCAGCCCGGAAAGTATCAATTCTTTTGTTTCTACATTATAAAAAGTTTTTAATGTCGGGTCTTCGCGGGTCATTGATTGGAGCGCATTGGCGACTTTTTCTTCTTCACCTTTAGATTTTGGGAAAACAGCCATGCTGATATTAGGTTCCGGAAAAAGTAGTGGCTTGATTTTATCCGCAAGCGATTCATCACCAAGTATATCGTTAGTTTGTGTTTCTTTTAATTTAACTGCAACAATAATATCACCTGCGGCTGCTTCTGTAATTTCAGTCCGTTTCTTACCAAGCATGGTACAAAGTGTGCCTAATCGCTCAGTTGTTCGTCGGGTAGTATTTTTTATATCCTGACCTTGTGTAATTTTGCCAGAATAAATTTTTAGAAACGATAGTGTTCCTGTTTGCGGCTCAATCGCACTTTTGAAAACCTGTAATAGAACTTTGTCAGAATCAGGTAGTGTTGTAGCAGAAACTGGGGCAGGTAAAAAGTTAACTATAAAATCTGTCAATTGAGCACAGCCGATATTTTTTGTCGCACTCCCGCATAAAACAGGAATCACTGCTTTTTTGAGTATCGCGGTCTTAAATGTATTTACAAGTTCAGCCTGCGTGATTTCTTTACCTTCAAGATATTTCTCTATCAATGTATCGTCAGTTGATGCAACTGCTTCTATAAACTGTTCACGCAGCTGGCTGGCAGGGTTTTCTATTGCTGAATCAACTTTGGAAAAATTTGGTCCTGTATCATTCGGGATAAAAGTAAGCGCTGTAATATTACTAAACTCTTTAAGTTGTGCTACAACTTTTGAGAAATCAACATTTTCTTTGTCCAGTTTATTGATAAAAATTATTTTAGGCTGAGAACAAATTTCCCATAGATTTTCAAATGTTGCATCAATCAGCAATGATGAAGAAGCATCCAGTACAAAAATTACTGTATCGGCTACTGCGAATGCTGGAATCGTTTCACCGATAAAATCGGAATAGCCAGGTGTATCAAGAATATTTATTTTTGTATTACCGGCGGTATCAAACGAAATTAAAGATGTATAGATTGAAGAAGTACGCGAAAGCTCGTCAGGATTATAATCGCTTACTGTATTGCCTTCTTCAACTCGTCCAAGCCGATTTGTTATCTTTGCATTAAATAAAATCGCTTCAATCAGTGATGTCTTTCCACTACCTGCACTACCTACGATTGCTACATTCCTGATTTTGTCTTTTGAGTAGTTCATTAATGTTGTCTCCTTTTTCGTCTACTGATTTCTAAATTCTCTTGCTTTTTTGTTTATGTAATCTATTCTTTCTTTTTCTGACATATTCTTTAAGACCTCATATCTTTTTATCATTCCCTCATGTAATTCCCTCATCATCGGGTCATTCTTAAATTCTTCCTTCGGGTTCGCCTTCGGCTTCTCTAATATCTTACTCATACTCACCTCCCCCTAATTCCAATGGACTTTCTATTTCTATCTCACGATAACCATGTAACAAATTTACTGCCTTTACTTTTCTTCTTGTCTCGTGATTTACCAGATGCATAAAATTCCAACTTACCAGAACCCTTATATCATTTATGGTTGCTATTGCTAAATGGACAGCGTCTTCATAGTATAATTCCGGGATTATGTCATTTTCTATATATATTCTCGCTAACTTTTCTCCTTCAAGAGTTACCTCAAAACTTTTTATCCCTTTTACCAAATTCAATAGTCCGGTACGTTTTGTCTCGTCCTTCGTGTCTTCTAATTCTCTTTCAACTATTTTTGAAATATATACATCATATCTCTTAAATAATATTTCTTTCCACCATTTCTGAGTTATCCTTTGACGCTTCTTTTCCCGACTATCAAAATATGCACTCGGTACACTTGCATCCAAATATATTTTCTCTTTCATACTCAGTTCCCTATTACTCATTTATCTCTTCCAGCGACGGAAGTTCGTCGGTTGATTTCAGCCCAAAATATATAAGAAACTGTTGGGTTGTTCCATATAGGAATGGTGTCCCAACAGTATCTTTTCTACCGCAGGTTCTTACCAGATTTTTTTCTATCAGTGTTTTTAATACCGCACTTACCTCTACACCACGAATCGCTTCAATTTCTGCACGGGTTATTGGCTGCTTGTAAGCAATAATTGCTAATGTCTCCAGTGCCGATGATGAAAGTTTAAGTGTTGTTTCTTCCTTGTATAATTTTTTTATAAAACCCGCAAACTCTTTTCTTGTTGTTAGTTGCCAGCCTTCAGCAATCTCAATAATTTGTAGTGCGGATTGGTTTGTTTCATATTCCGTTTTTAATTCGGCAATTGCATGTTTTATTTCATTCGCAGTTTTTTCTGTTATCTGTATCAGTGTTTCTAATTGTAGTGGAGTTTGTGCTACAAACAAAAGTGCTTCTATAATTTTTTTAAGTTCCATATAACATCTCGCTGATTTACGCCAATCACAACGCTGATTACCGCTGATATGTCATGCTGAATTTATTTCAGCATCTCATTAAACCCTGAAATCGTAGATCCTGAACTTGATTCATGGCAAGGTTCAGGGTGACACTCTGTGTCATCTGCGGACATCTGCGTTCATATCTGCGGACATCTGCGTTCTTCTATAGATTCGTATTTCAGAAAACATCTGATTCTGTCGCACATAAACCTGCCCGATTTTTATCAACTCCAGCAATGCGAGAAATGTTACTATAACTGATAGCCGCGTCTCAGTTTCTGAAAAAATTGTATAAAACGAAACAAATCGTTTACCTTCCAAAAATGAAAGTATGACCCTGATTTTTTCTTCTATAGTATATTCCTCTTTTATTATTTCTTTTGAGACCGTTTGTGCTTTTTCAAGTACATTCCTGAATGCATCTAATAAATCAAACAGGGTTACTTCAAGCCCAAAATCGTCTTCAGTGAACTCCGGCTTGACTTTACGGTAGAAAATATCTTTTTGTGCGTCTAAACTGGTTCGCAATTTTGTTGATGCCGCTTTGAACTTTTTATACTCTAAAAGCCGTTTGACAAGTTCATCTCGTGGGTCAACAAGTTCTTCGTCATCTTTGTCAGTTTCAGTTACTGGGAGAAGCATTTTTGATTTTATCCGCATCAGCGTTGCAGCCATTACCAGGAACTCGCCCGCGACCTCTAAATTTAATTGTTTCATCAGTTCAAGATATGCGAGATAATCTGATGTGATTTTAGAAATAGGAATATCGTAAATATCTAAATCGTTTTTTTGGATGAGATGTAACAAAAGGTCCAACGGACCTTCAAAAACTTCTAACTTTACTCCATATTCCATATTCTTACAGATTTTCTTATTTCAGACATTGTTCTTTCGGCAATATATCTTGCTTTCTTACAGCCATCTTTAAGTATTTGCTTGATTTGGTCAGAGTTTTGTTTGAGTTCTTTCTGTTTTTTTTGTATCGGCTTAAGCGATTCTATTATTTCTGATGTAAGCATTTGCTTACATTTTACACAGCCGATTTGTCCATTTTGGCAGAGCAGTTCCAACTCTTTATAATTTTTTGAATAGATTACCTGTAATGCAAAAACAGGACATATATCAGGATGGCCTTTGTCCGTCGGATGAATTCTTGCCGGGTCGGTTATATACGAAGCCACCTTTTTAGAAATTGTTTCAGGTTCGTCTGACAGGTAGATACAGTTATTGTATGATTTTGACATTTTTCGGCCATCTGTTCCTGGTACTTTTGGTGTTTTTGTAAGAATCGCCTGCGGCTCAGTTAAAATTTTACCAACCTTGCCATAGAATGAATTAAATCTTCTTGCAATTTCTCTTGTTAATTCTAAATGGGGTAGTTGGTCTTCACCAACTGGTACTTTATCTGCTTTGTATATAAGTATGTCTGCTGACTGTAAAACAGGATAGCCCAGGAAACCATATGTTCGCAGATCGCGTGTTTTTATTTCTTTCAATTGTTCTTTATATGTTGGACATCTTTCAAGCCATGGCAGTGGAATAATCATTGACAGCAGCAGATGCAGTTCTGCATGTTCCAGAATTTGGGATTGCACGAAAATTGTAGATTTTTCTGCATCAAGCCCGACAGAAAGCCAATCCACAACCATATCATATGTATCAGCGATTATCCTGGCTGTATCCTCATATTCAGTTGTCAGGGCATGCCAGTCAGCGACGAAATAAAAACACGCATAACTCTTCTGGAGTTGAACCCAGTTTGAAAGTGCGCCGTGCAGATGACCAAGATGCAGTTTGCCTGACGGCCTCATACCTGATAAAACTCTTTGTCTCATAAAATTTATCCTTAAATTTTTAATTTTTAATTTTTAACTTTTAATTGATTTAATTTACACTCCCATAAAAAGCAGTTTCTGTAAAATTGCGACAATCATCCAGAGAAAATCAAGAAAGCCGAATGATAAAAGAATAAATATTATAAAAATTCCAAACCGTTCAAGTTGATTATATTTATATGCAATTTCAGTTGGTAAAAATGCTGAAATTATTCTTGAGCCATCTAAAGGCGGGACTGGAACCAGATTAAACACACCGAGCACCAGATTTATCTGAACATTCATATACAGCAGTTTTATGATAAGATTATTTAGTGGTGTATAGGGGTCAACACCGGTTATCTTAAACAGCCAGATAATAAGTGCAGAAAGCACAGCAAGACAAAAATTAGATACCGGACCAGCCGCACCAATTTTTGCCATATCTTTTACAGGATTATTCAGCCGATACGGATTTATTGGCACCGGTTTCGCCCAGCCAACTAAAACAGGTGCACGAATCAGTATCAAAAGTATCGGTAGAATTACCGTGCCTATCGGGTCTATATGTGGCAGTGGGTTCAGTGTCAGCCGACCTGAAAGTTTTGCAGTATCATCACCACATAAATAAGCGACATAACCATGACAGCATTCATGCACAACAACCGCAAAAAACAATAATGGCACCGCAAGTATCCAATCAATATTTGAAATAGTCATTACTTCCTTTTTGATGCTTCAAGAATAGTTATACCAACAAGTTTTCTATTATTATATCTTAACAATATCCCGTTATTAAGCATCTTACTATTTGTAGCATTTTGGGGACGGTTAAGAGAAATATACAATACATCAGCATTTTTGTCATAATCTACCCAAAAATGTTTTGCTGGAAATTTTACCAAATACGGAACTATGTCAGAAATTTGACCTAATGTTCTTTGAGTTAATGTTGCTTCTGCCATACAATATCCTCCTTTTTTATCTCAGACGTGAAATATAAAACCACCGTTCATCAGTTAAACGAACAGGAACTTTGTTTATTGAGATAACAATATTCATTGATAATAATTATACCAAAAATTTACAAAATTACAAGAAAAAAGTAGACGGCATTTAAATGCCGTCTACTTGTATGCATAATATGGAGCCAAATTTAGAATGCAACGCCCATATTCAGTCCGAGACCAAAACTGAACCCACCGTACTTAAGTTCCATTTTCTGTCCAGCCGCATCAGTTATTGAAGATTCTATCTTGCCCACTATAAATCCAAGTTGTGCGCTTGGTGAAAACGCAAACCCACCCCAATCCCAGCGATATCCAATCCTGCACATCGGACCAAGCATTGAACCACTAACATCTTCAGTTTTGCCAGGAACATACACTGGATTCCAAATATCAGTATAGTCGTAATATCCAATTGACTTAAATGTAACTGTCATCTGGTTTAGATACAACATTGGTCCAATATAGAAACCTTCTATACCTTCTGATTTTCCAGGATAGATATCAACACCTGCACTTACGCCGAAGATAGATGTCTTAAAATCACCAATCTCGTAACTGCCAAACCGAAGAGACCCAAACAATCCCATATTATCTGCGATTTTCGTCTCAAATTCTGCGCTTGGTAAAGCAATAAATAGATTAAATATATTCGTGGTGATAGCAGAATTATGCTCTTGTGCTTTCATAACTGATACTACTGCCAATCCCAACAACAATACCACTAACAACTTTTTTCTCATAAATCATTCCTCCATTCATTAAAATTTGTGCAGATAATCCATCAATATCCGTTATTTAGAGGATTTTTTTTCACCTGCCTTTCCGGATAAGATTTTGACGAATTTACTATATTATACAATTATTACTTTTTTTGTCAAGCAGTTTTTTTACTTCTTCTATTTCTGGTTTAATAAGAATCGGTTCACCGGCGATTTTCATTGCTGAATCAATATCTTTTAACCCGTTTCCAGTAAGAAGACAAACAGCGATTTCATTGTTTTTGATTTTGTTTTCCTGGCGTAATTTTTTAAAACCAGCAAAACTTGTAGCAGCCGCAGGTTCTGAAAAGATACCTTCCTTTTCTGCAATTTCTTTTATTGCCAAAAGAATTTCAGCATCAGAAACCTCTATTGCAACCCCGTTAGATTCCAAAACCGCTTTTACTGCCACAACACCATCGCGAGGCATATCAACTGAAATAGAATCAGCGAGCGTCGTCGCCTTGACAGGTTTTATTTTTAACTCGTGAACTCGTGAACCGCCTTTGCGATGGCATTTGATTTTTCTGACTGGACAGCAACAAGTTGCGGAAGTTTATCAATAAAGCCCAGATTATAAAAATCTTTGAAACCCTTCCAGATTCCAGAAATTATGTTACCATCGCCAACAGGCACAAAAACCTTATCCGGTACTTGCCATTTAAGTTGTTCACATATTTCTAATGCGGCGGTTTTTTTGCCTTCTCGTGTATAAGGATTATAACCAGTTGAACGACAGTACCAGCCGAACTCGTCAGATGCTTTAAGTGATAAATCAAACGCAGCATCATAACTTCCATTGACGGCGATTACTTTAGCACCAAATAGAAGCAGTTGTGCAATTTTCGCTTTAGGCGCTGTTTTAGGCACAAAAATTACACAAGGGAGTTGTAAATTTGCACACATACATGCAAGCGCACAGCCAGCATTACCAGTAGATGCAGTTGTAAAAGTTTTTACGCCGAGTTCTTGCCCTTTTACTACAACTACTGCACTTGCCCTGTCTTTGAATGATGCAGACGGATTTTTTCCATCATCTTTCAGATACAGGTTCACAAAACTATATTTTTTTGAAAGGTTTTCTGCACGATATAAAGGTGTCCAGCCAATTTGTAATTTTGGGAATGGGTTTATTGGACATAAAAAATCAGATTCAAGTGGAAGAACTGGCAGATACCGCCAGATAGAAAAATTTTCATCAGTAGTTAAAGTATCCCGTGTAAATTTTTTCTTTATCTCAGAATAATTGTAGATGACATCTAAATTTCCGCTACAGGAAGGGCAGACATATTTTATTTCTTCACCACTCTTCCCCACCCTTTTTTCAAGATATTCTTTTCCACATTCAATACACTTAAGCCCACTAATATTTTTCATATAAATTGTAACAGTTCAGTGAAGTAGCCGACCATTCATCTCATCTTCAGTTGCGAGCCTTTGGCAAACAAAATTTTTTTAAGAATGCTATTTTTTGCTGTTTGGTGTAATTTGATAAGAGTTTTTTAATACGGGTTTTGACGTGCTCTTTGTTTTCAGAAATTGCAGAGATATTCAACTTGCTGTCAATATATTTTAGAACTTTCTGGTTTTTGAACTCGGATAGTATTTCTTTTGCATTTTTTTCTTCAAGTGTTTTAAGGAATTCGTCGCGGACTCGCGGTGCTGAAACTAACGCCAGCAGATTTTTTTTGACTGCAGTATTCAGCCATTTTTCTGTATTTTTTTCTATTTTGAAATTAAGTCGGTTTGCATATCGTATTGCTCGTAAAATTCTTGTAGGGTCGTCTCTGAAACTGTTTTTATGCAAAACGCGAATTTGCTTTTTTTTGAGGTCCTCAAGACCGCTGCAGATATCAATAATTTTCGGAAGTCGGAAGTCGGAAGTCGGAAGTGGTGTAGCGAGGGCATTGATGGTGAAATCGCGACGTAATAAATCTTCTTTAAGTGATGCAGGTTGAACTAATGGCATTGAGGCAGGTTTTGGATATTTTTCAGTTCTTGCGGTTGCTATATCAATGACAAAACCGTTTTTTAGCTTTAGCGAAGCGGTCAAAAACTTTTTGTAAATTGTAAGTTTTCCATCCAACTTTTTATGAAAATTATTTGCAACCTCTATACCAGTTCCCTCTACTACAAAATCTAAATCAACGCTGTTAAGTTTAAGCAACCTGTCGCGAACAAATCCACCGACAATATAAATTTTGCAGTTGGATTGTTTCTCAATCTGTTGCGCAACTTTTATGTAATGGCTGATTTTATCAATTCCCATATTACTGATAAGCCAATAACCAAAATAGCCGAGCCAATAATTGAACCTGCTGTTAGGAATATGTATGACTTTCGTTTTTTGAGATGCATCAAATGGCTGACAAGCACTGCGGAATACATTCCACCGAAATAAACAGGCATTGCTGCAAGTATAGTAATCCCGAGATATCCAAGTCCACGCACCCGTCTTACCATTCTTGTCCGTTCTACTTTATCCTGTGTTGGAAATTTTCTTGCTATCACTATAGCTAATTTTTTATTCACACCCGCACCTTCAAGCACATAGAAATAAACAAACATCTGAATTATATCGCCTGCAAGCGCAATAAAAAAAGCGCCCCACCAGCCCAGTCCGACAATAAACCCGATTGGTATTACAAAAAACCTGTTTATAAAATAATGTAAAAAGTTGAGTAAAATACCAAGTTCAAACATAGCTCAAAAACCCTGTCGGCTTTTTGTTTCATTAAGTCGTCGTCTGGCTTCTTCCTCTGCAATAAATGAGATATTTTTTATAGAAACAGAAACAAGTGAAGCAACAGACGATAAAAGTATTAAATCATTAACACTAAATGCGTTTTTTTGGTTACTTTTCAAGACAACAAAACCGAGAAATTTGTCTTCAAAATAAAATGCAGATGCAATCACTGATTTTTCAGCGGTCTCAATTATTTCTTTTTGACCGATTATTTTCTGAACAAAAACATCTGATAATGAAATAGTATCTCTATTCTGTCCGTCATTAAATGAGGAATGGACATCAAGTTCGTTAGTGAATTCGTTATACACTGCTATCAGTCCTGAATCCGATTTTCTGAAATGTTTTTTCAGGTTTAAGAATATATTAGTTGCCATCTGGTTCAAGTTTTTTGATGAAGCGATAATTTTTCCAGCATCATAAAGCAGCATTAAATGACTGTTTGTAGTAGAAAGCCGACTTAATATTGTTGACATAATTGCTGATAAGAGTCTCATACCGGTATCCAAATCGCTCTGTATGAGTTCCCAAAATTTTTCTCTCTTTATTACAAGCAGTGTTACATCATCTATTGCTTTAACTGATGCGATTCTTGGTTTATCTTCAAAAAGTGACATTTCGCCAAAGTAATCACCGACGCTAAAAATTGCAAGTGTTTTTGTTTCTGTATTTGAAATCCGCTTAAAAATTTCAACTTGCCCTTCTGCAATAAGACAAAAGACATCCGCAGGTTCACCTTCTTCAAAAATGACTGTATCTTTTTCAACTTTTTTTTCGTCAAGTATTTTTGTGATATTGTCTAATACATTATCAGCCAGCTCTTTAAAAATTTCTACTGATTTCAGGTTCATTTTACACCCCTTTTTTTGCATAATCAACTGATTGTATCTGTATCTTCAAATCTGATGGATTGTTGCTTGTAGCGAGTGCTTCCTCAACGGTAATTACATCATCTTTGTAAAGTGCAAGAAGCGCTTGATTAAACGATTGCGTTTTGTAAAATGATGCGCTGTCTTCAATCGCTTTAGAAATCTGGCCTGTTTTATTGTCAGCAATAAGCGAACGAATAAACGGTGTATTTACCATAATTTCCAGAACTGCAACCATCCCACTACCATCTTTCCGTTTTATAAGTCGTTGTGCAATAACAGCAATAAGAAACAGTGAAAGTTGGAACCTGATTTGGGATTGCTGTTCAGCCGGGAATGTATCAATGATTCTGTCTATTGTTTGTTTAGTATCATTTGTATGCAATGTTGAGATTACGAGATGCCCTGTTTCTGCAGCGGTTATCGCAGTTGAAATCGTTTCCGGGTCACGCATTTCACCAACCAGAATTATATCAGGGTCTTGACGGAGTGCGCTTTTTAATGCAGTTGCGAATGTATTAGTATCAACACCAATTTCCCGCTGGTTTATTATTGATTTTTTATCTGTATGAATATATTCTATCGGGTCTTCAATCGTGATGATATTTTTTTTGAATGAGTCATTGATATAGTTGATGATTGCTGACTGGGTTGTAGATTTTCCGCTGCCTGTTGGTCCTGTGACAAGAATCAGCCCTTGTTTATTAGATGCGACTTCTTTTAAGACAGGTGGCAGATTCAGGTCTTCAAGTGTCGGGATTTTTGTCGGAATAGTTCGGAATACGCAGCCGTAATTTCCTTTCTGGATAAATAATGCACCACGAAACCTGGCAATACCTGGAAGTTCACAGGCAAAATCAAACTCTTTATTTTCCTGAATCTTTTTTTCCTCACCATAGCCGATATATTTTGAAACCAGTTCTTTGATTTTTTGTGATGTTAGTACTTCAACACCATCAATCAGTGGTTCAATATCCCCGTGTATCCTGACCATTGGCGGAAGTCCTGCCTTAAGATGTAAATCAGTTCCCTTTTTTTCAACCATCAGTTTAAGAAGTTCTTCAATATTCATAATTCGCTCCGCTCAATTACCTACCATAAATTGCTGCTTTTACCATTTCCGGATTATGCGCTTTTGCCAATGCATCGTCTATTTTTATACTCCCATCTCTTACAAGTTGTGCAAGTGCTTTATCTAATGAAATCATACCCTGTTTTGCGCCTACTTCTACTGTCTGATATAGTTGGTGTGTTTTGCCTTCTCGGATAAGATTTGTAACTGCTGGTGTAGCAATCATAATTTCTCGTGCAGCAACTCTGGTCATTCCATCCGCGGTTGGGATAAGTGTCTGCGAGATAACCGCCTGTAATGATGTAGAAAGTTGCATTCTTACCTGCTGTTGCTGGTGTGGTGGAAAAACATCAATGATTCTATCTACGGTTGAAGGTGCATCAGTTGTATGGAGTGTTGCAAAAACAAGATGTCCTGTTTCTGCGATTGTTATCGCGGCTGCAATTGTCTCTAAATCACGCATTTCACCGACGAGCACGATATCAGGATCTTCACGAAGTGCATGCTTTAACGCACTGGCAAACGATAGTGTATGCTGTCCTACTTCTCGCTGTGTCACAATGCAGCCTTTAGATTCATAGATAAACTCAATTGGGTCTTCTACAGTAAGAATATGTTCTTTTCGGGTTGTATTTATGATATCTATCAGGCAGGCGAGTGTTGTAGATTTGCCACTGCCGGTTGGACCTGTAACAAGCACAAAGCCTCGTGGTAGATTTGCGAGGTTCGTAATAACCTGTTGGAAACCAAGTTGTTCTGGTGCTGGGATTTTTGTAGAAATTACACGAAGCACCGCACCGATACCATTCCGATGCATAAGCACATTTACTCTAAATCTTGAAACATTCGGGATATTGAATGAACAATCAAGTTCTAATGTTTCTTCAAACTTTCGTTTTTGCTCGTCATAAAGCAGCGAATAGATAAGCCGTTTCGCTTCTTCCGGTGTGATTATTTCAGTAAAGCCCTCAATAGGTCTCATTTCACCAATCAGCCGATACATTGGCGGTTTGCCGACGACGATATGGATATCTGAAGCACCTTTTTTTACAGCGGTTGTTAGAATATCAAAAATTTCCATCATACCTCCAATGATTCTACCCAACTTTAGTTGGGGTTAGAATTTTGTAGCTGTGAATTTTCAGCTCACGATTACGGCGGTTGAAAATCGCCGGCTACAAATCCAACACAACCGACGCTAAAGCGTCGTAGAACTAATAATAGCAATTCAAAATGTAAAATGTAAAATTAAAAAAATGTTCCTGCTGGTATACTGAATATTGATTGAAAACTGCAGTTTGTACATATCCCTTTTTTTGTATCACAGAAATCCCTGAATATCTGCAATAGTCCTTGCTGGATTCGTTCATTTCTTTTTCTAAAACTCCCAAAACCAACCCGCCAAGAAGTGATTCGTGCAAGACGGTTTATAGATATTGCCGGCTGTTTCAGCCACCACTGATAGATACTTTTTTGCTCATCAGGTTTCTGGTAGACAGCGAGCGCCAGCGGTAAAAAAGTATTTATAAGGATTAGCAAAAATCGCTCCTCACCAATAAGTGCGACTGGTTTTGTGAGTTTTTTAGAAGTAAAAGTTGTTCTATAAGACCAGAATGATGGTATGGCTGGCTTTAATTTTTCTAAAAATTTTTTCAGATTCAATTTATTACTCAGAATATCTGTACAAAAATGCTGAAAAACTTGTTCAAACCCGGTATCAATATATTCCGAAACAATAAGTGCTGTAGCTGCGAGCCGTCTGTATGGAAAATTATAAGGTCTTAACCCACGAAATTTCCAGCTTTCTTTTTTCATAACTTCGTGAGGTAAAATGTTTTGTCTTAATACCTTCCAGATTTTTTTGATTTTTTGAATATATTCTTTAGCTTCGTCGTCAAGCATTTCAATCTTTTCTATTTCCGGGATAAGTCCTACGATACCAAAAAAAAGTGATTCAACTCTTAAATGTTTCTCTTCAAACTTTTCTAATTTAATTATCTCGTCTATTCTTTTGAGTGGCAGGATTTCAGATAATTTTCTAAAATTGTCTCTGTTAGGCCCGTATCCAAGACCATCCACGATACCATTATAGATTATATCATTTATTGAATTACTTTTATCAGACAACTGTAATTTCAACAGTTCTGATTTCAGTTTTATTTTTTCATCACCTGCAAGCCCGATGATATGTTCAAGCAAAGTATATTTTCGTGCTGTATAATTGGCGCATTTCCCGGCACGTACTTTGCTTGAATACGGATAGTTTTCAATCTCAAAGTTATTATCAATAATTTCTAAATCGTCATCTATACAGTTAATCAGTTCAAGTGTCGGGACTATTTTTTTATTCTGAGTTATTGTATTAGTAATAATTCCCTTATCCCCCTTATCCCCCTTATCCCCCTTACCATCCCTTACTCCCCCGCTGCCTTTATGCCATAAAAAAACATGCAGAATTACGGTATTAAACTGTTTGTTTTTATAATGCCCGTGTGCTTTCCAGTCGGATGAATAAATATCAACCTCAACATCACCTGAAAGTTCTTGACCGTTTATATTTATTTTTGCATTCTTGAAATCAGGACCTTCGTCAAAATTCCACTCACCAGGCGAGATTATAGAAAGCCGTTGCCCGTCAGTAGTTATCAAACCACGCCGTTCAATCTTCTGGTCAAACCAAATAGTTTTTACCAGTTTTTCAGTAACCGGCTGTGCGGTTGCAGTATATGGTTTTTCTGCTTCTTTTATAAAAACAGAATCTCTCAGTTTTCTGTATTGGTCTGTAAAACTTGTCGGATTGTGAAACTTTAATTCATCAAAGTATTTCATTTTTTGGACGCCGATTACGCAGATGACACAAAGTGTCATTCCCGAATGTTCCCCGATAACGAATTTCGGGGACAGGCTCTATCGGGAATCCATAGTCGCAAATTACGCAGATATTTCTTAATCTTTTTATTTTTTATTTTTAATTTTTAATTTTTTTATATAGACCTTTTTCATCACATCGCCGATTTGGATTTTATAAACAACATCAAGTCCTTCTATGACCTGACCAAAAACGGTATATTTACCGTCTAAAAATGGCTGAGGTCCCAAACAGATATAAAACTGACTACCCGCAGAATCCGGGTCTTGTGCTCTCGCCATTGCAACAGTGCCATCAAGATGTGGTCGTTTATTAAATTCAGCTTTGATTTTATAGCCAGGGTCACCCGTCCCGTTGCCTTTTGGGCAGCCGCCTTGAATAACAAAGTTTGGTACTACCCTGTGGAATTTCAAGCCGTTATAAAACTTTTTTCGGGCAAGTTTCTTGAAATTCGCAACTGTATTCGGTGCATCCTGCTCAAAAAACTCAAACTTTATTACACCCCTATCCGTTTCAATAACTGCAACTTCTTTCGCCTTGCCGTAAAGGCAGGAAGCAGGAAGCAGGAAGCAGGAAGTAAGAAGTAAGAAAATAAAAAACTGAACTACTTTAACCTTTTTCGCATGAGGCGAATTCGCCTTTGGCGGAAACCTTTTACCTTTAACTTGCATTTTGTTCCTCCTTTCTCAAAAATTCTACTAACTCGTCAAGCCCCAAAAATACTTCTATCGTATAGTCGGTAAATACAGTATTGCTTGACTGTTTTTTTACTGTCTCATAATCATTTATTGCTTTTTGTTTTAATAAAGTTTTATCACTTTTGCAGTTGTGATTATAAATATAAAACAACTGATGTTTTTTCTCATCGTGATACAATAAAAATTTTTCATAATAAAATAAAAGCCCGCAGAAAGGACAAACTACAACATTCATCTGCCCGTCTAAAATCATTTCTTTTAAGTCAGGATCTGTCGTAACATTCACAGAGTCCCACAAATCCCACTCAAAACTTTTTCCGCAAGAGCATTTTATTTCCTGTTTCTGACAAAATGACATATATGAATTATAACAAAAAAAATAAAAAAATGCAAATAAAAAAACTGATTATTATTCCAAATTCGTGTTATCTACGGGAACAAAAAAGAACCTGTCACCTGTTTCTCGGTTCTGATTCAGTTTTAAATTTATTCAATAAGCCGTTTGAAATAATCTTTGATGATTGGTTCATATTTTTGCGGATATTTCTGACGAAGTGATTCAATTATTGTTTCTCTGAATTCTTTAGGTGGCTTGTAATCGTCTAAAGATGGTATTTTTACATAACCGGTTCTGAAGCCGGTATAGCCACCTGTACCATTCCCACTCACTCTGACCATACCACTGCTACCCATACCCATTGGTGTAGTGCCGATAGCCAACTGTTTCATTTGGTTTGATGCTTTTTCTAACGAATCTTTGCTGTTGAGCAAATCATCAAGCGCCTTTTTTTCTGAGTCAACCGCAGATGTAGTATTAAAATTAGAAAGTTCATTTGCGGCAATACCCATTGATTTTTCAGAATCAGAGATATTCTTTATTGATTCTCGTGGTATTGAAAGTGTTTGGTATGACAATACCGAAAGTTTATTTTGTAACGCTTGTGTTTTTAGTTGGTTAGTTTGTTGTTTTTCGGCTAATTGGTTGTGTTTGTCCAAATCTGCGTTATTAAACACATCCGTTTTGGGTGGTGAAAAGTTTGTTAATTCATCAAGAATTTCTTGTTCAATTACTTTTGAAATTGAGATATGTTGTTGGGCTTCTTGTAGTGTTACATTTTTTGTTAGATACTCAAGTTCTGCGATAATTTCAGATAGCAACTTTTTTGATTTCTCAATTTTTTCGTCACTAAATTCTTTCAGAACAATATTCATTTGTGTTTCAGGCTGAATATAGAGATTGAATATACTCGGCTGTGTAGTTGTACTTTTTTCAAGAATAGTTTTGGAAGTTTGTAATTCTGCAATCGCCTGTTTCTGTTTTTCAGCCAGTTTTTTGAGCAGTTCTTTCTGGAGTTGTAAAATTTTTTCAAGCCGTTTGGAATCTAATTGTTGTGTATCTGATAGAATACTTTTTTGGGTCTCAATAATTTCGGTCAGATTATGCATAGATTCGTTTAATTTTGCTTCAAGTTCCTTGTATCTGTTATCAGAAACTGATTTGGCTGAATTTTCAACCGCATTAAGAATATCCGAAATTTGTTGGCTGAGTTTTTGGGCAAGTTCTATTGCTTTATCAATATTACCGGCTTGAAGTGTCCATTTCATCTCGTCGGCTGTAAGCCGCATTTCAGTAAGGTTTATCTTTTTTACATTTTCATTATTCGCAAAATCCTGTGGCATTTCGCTCGGTATGCTTGCTACTTTTTCAGCAAGTTGTGTCATTAAATCCGAAAGTTTCTCCATCGCTTTTTGGAGTTGGCGCATTTTCTCTTTTGATGGTTGTTCTCGCAGTTGTTTGAGATTTGCCTGAATATCTGACGAGAAATCATTCATTTCTGCCACAGTGGAGACAATATCTTCCATTTTTTGGTTCTTAATAATATCCTGCGAAAATTTTACCAAGCGTTGAAGTTCGTCTATTATTTCATTCTGGTGTTGCTCAGCAGTAGCAAATTTGTTTTCGGTAAGAGAAGTCAATGCCGAGTTCATTTTATCTTTCTCAAGTGTTGAAAGTGACTGTGCTAAATTTTCATATTCTGTATAAACGAAATATGATGTTAGCGGGTCATTTGCCATTTTTTTGAGTATTGCGGATAAATTAGCGAGTGTTTTGTTGGTTAATTCCTGAGTATTTTTTTGCATTCCTATCGCAGTTTCATAATCCGGAGGAGAGGTTGTAAGTGCTGTTCTGCTTTGGAGTTGACGAGATAAAATCTCCTGTAAAGCGATATTAAACTCTGAAAGTTCGGCTTCTATAATTTTGTGTTCCATCTGATATGATAGAACTTCAAATGTCCATATTTTTGATATACCTGTTTCCGGCGATGGATAGATATTGTTGTCAGTTGCTTCAACTCTATACTGGACAACATCGCCTGGTTTAAGATTCAATTCAGCAATTGAAATCTCGTAATCGTCTAAAACTTTTTGTTGTGGTTTAGGGAATGATTTTATACATGTTCGTTTTTGGAGTGTCAGAAGGTTCATATTGATTTCTGAAATTCCAAAATCATCTTCGGCAGTATAAATAATTTTTAGAGAATCGTTTTCTGAAACCATAACATTACAAGCAGGTGCGAGTATTTCAACAGTTGGTGGGATATTTTTGATAATTTTTATTATGTGTCTTATAGGACTGTTTGTTTCACCATTATCGGCGGTTGCCTCTATCCAATATGCTGACTGGTTTTGTATAATAAATTGCGAAGTAAGCAAATTTTTAGAAATATGCATCGGTATTTTTTCGTTTGTATCAGTCAACAAGAATGCAGTTTTAATTTTTTTGTTTGATTTTGCAGTAACCTTTATTGTTGTTCCAACAGGCGCTCCTATATCAGGCTCCACCCCCTCGTCAGTTATTTTATTGGATAACCCTGTATATGGTGGATAGATATATTCTAATTTTATATCTGCGATTACAAGCGGGGATGTAATTTTTATTTTATATTTTGGTGACCTAATATCTTGTGCTTGAACATAATACTCTGTATCTGCCGTGATTTTGTCAATTGTTTCAGTATACTTTCCCAAAACACATCGTTTCATTTTTTTATTACGCCATTCTGAATTATACTCTCTAAAAAAAAGAAACGGTATGATTGATTCTGGTTTAACAGTTGTATAAATGTTAATACTGTCGCTGGTATTTACCGAGATATCACCGGGTAGAACTGAAACTTTTATACTGGAACTGAAAGGCAAAAAATATCTTTTAATCTGGAATGAATTGTAAAACAGTATAAAGTTAACAAAAAGAACAACAAAAACTATAAAAATACTTTTTAATGAACTAAAATTTATAACTGTGTTACTTAACTGAAGCGATATTTTTGATGATGTAATTTTTACAAACTCTTTCGCAAGTTCCGCCGATGTTTCGCTATAATTATTTCTTTCTAATTGAACAGCATTTATCAAATCATCATTCAGTTTGCTATTTTTTTTCTGTATCAGCAGTGCGATATATTCGTCTGCAGTTTGTAAAAAAATAAGTTTTGTAATAATTTTAAGAATCAAAAAAATTAAAAAACCTAATAGTAAGCACCAGATAGAAATCCTAAAATAAACATTAGAAATATCTAAAATATCAGCAAAATAATTTATAAAAAGTAGCAGCAACCCTGCAATAGCCAATTTTAGTATGGTTTCAGCAAGATAATATCCAGCAATTTTCTTTTTTGTAGTTGATATTAAGTTATTTATATCCATTTTTCAGTTGCGTTTTTTTTTGGATTTCAGCAGCGTGTTTATATTCTTTTTCGGCTGCTTTTTGGTTTTTTACACCATACAAAAAAATATCGCCAAGTTTCTGATGCGATTCAGCATCATCTGTTATATCATACACAAGCATACTGTAGCCGATATTTGCAATCGGGTCTTTAGCCCATCTCCCTCCCCCCCCTTTTAGCCAGTCAAACACATGTATATCACCGATATAAATTCCTTGAAAATATGTGGCGCTTATAGCGAGCAGGTCTCTTCTATCCTTTTTTGTATAATCAACATTGTCGGAACATACGGATGTTAAAATATGCTGGCTTTTTATACCCTCGTATTTTGTATCACCTTGACCAAAATAACATTCAATCAGATTCACATTCTTACCGTCAAGATATTTTTTCAACAATTTCAAATCCTGTCCCCAGTCCAGATTTGAGTCAACAAGATATTTATAACCGTTTTTAGACCCGCCAATGAATTCATTAAAATATGCGAGATAGTGTGGATAGGTCTTTACTGAGGAATAAATATGAAAAAGAAGCAAGAAGCAAGAAGCAAGAAGCAAGAAATTATTTTTAATTTTTATTAACCCAGAGAAATAGATAAAAAATAATGGATAAACTGGCAGGATATATCGTAGACCGATTTGTGTTTTTGAGTAAGATGCAGCTACAAAAAATACAACTGCTGGAACAAGCAGAAACATTTTATCAAAATTATCTGCAGGAATTTTTTTGTATAAAAGTATAGAAATTACAATTAGAACTACAACAGGTATCGTAGATTTTATCAAGAATGCTACAAGATAATAATTTCTAAATCCGACCGCAGAGTATTTACCGTGAAGAAATGTCAACGCGCCTTTTTCACCAACTATCCCGAAAACATTTTTTAAGCCATCAATAAATTGGGTAATTGAACCCTGGTATACAACCGCTACTACAAAACTTGCGATAATAAAGATTAGAATTATATTTGCCAGATTTTTTATTCGGTTTTTTTTTATTACTACCAAGAAAACAAAAATCGGTATTAACAAAACTGCTGTAAATTTAGACGAAAACGCCAAGCCAACTGAAATCCCTGTAAGTATAACATTTTTTGATCTATAGGAAAGTATAAAATTAACCACAGATGAACACAGATAAAAAAGATGATGAACACGGATAAGATATCTGTGTTTATCTGTGTCTTGATGTTTAATCTGTGTTAATCTGTGGCTACAATGTTTTCTTGGCGACGGCATATAAAAGTAGTGCCTGAACAGAAACAACGATAGCACAATAAAAAATGTAACACCTAAATCAGTTCCTGCAATTCCTGAAAACGCAAGAATATTTGGTGAGAAACAGTAAAATGAAAGTGCAAGAAGCCCTGTTTTCGCATCGTTAAAAATTGTTACTGACCATAAAAACACGATTATTCCCAGAAAAATTGATAATGCTAAAATTTGCAATCGTGCCAGAAATAAAATTGTGTCTGCGGATAAAATATTTTTATATAAAAACTCTTTGCCAAACGCGTATTTTTCATAAGATATCCATTCTTTTTTTTCTTCTTTTTTTACTGTTACATCTGTAAAAAGAAGTGGGAGTGCAGAAAAAATCCTTAATAACGGCGGGTTCTGGACTTCTATTCTGTAATCGTTATACTTCAAATGATACAGTCCTGCTGATATCTGAAACGGCTCGTCGTAATAGGCGCATTTCTGTTTGGATGAAAAAATTACTTGAACGGCTAAAATCACAAGCAACAGAAATACTAATAATTTTGTTCTCATAATCCTGCGTTTCTGCGTGCTATAAACAGATATTTTTGGGCTTCAGTATGATTTGGATTTATTTGTAATACTTTTTCAAGTTCTTCAACAACTTTTCGCCAGTTTTGTAATTGCCAGTATGCAACTGCCATATTGTAATGTGCATCTGCATAATCGGGTTTAATCTGAACTGCTTTTTGATATTCTGAGATTGCATCATTGAATTTATTTTGTTTTTCATAAACTGTACCGAGATTATTATGAACAATAACCCAGTCGGAAATTATTGACGAAACAACTTCCGGAAATGATTTATACGCTAATGCATCTTTATGCATTTTGGCATAAAACTTTATTGACTGTTTATAATAGTACTCTGTTTTCTCAAAATTATTCATATTCCAGTAAATCCAGCCGAGATTGAAATATACAGCAGGCATATCAGGTTTCAGCAGAATCGCTTTTTCAAAATTGGTTATCGCATCATTAATTTTATTTTGTTTCATAAAAAACATACCGGTTCTAAAAAGCGAATCGGCATATTGTGTAACAATTTTTTGCGAAAAGAAATCTGGATATAGTTCAGATTTTAAAAGTTTTCTTATGATATAAATCTCGCCAAAATCAAGCCCTGTATATCCAGATATTTTTTTGTCCTTGATATTAAATACCAGCCAGTAGGGATAACTAAAAAATTTGGTACCAAGCATCTCGTAATCTTCAACATCATTTGTAAAATAAATGTTTCTGTTTTTGTTCATTGCATAAAATTGCGTGAATGTTTCAGGATTAGCCAGTGATATAACAGTTGTATTTTTATATTTTTTTAGTGTCTCCTGAAACCATAAACTACCTGCGAGTCCTTTTGCGATAACGGCAATATCAGCCCGTTTTTTTTCTACAAACTGTAAATACCATTGAGAAAAAACCTGAATATCTTCACGGGAGATAATTATTGAATTTTCAGGCAGCGACCGGAATACATTTCTTGCAAAATCATAGGCAACAAAATTGAACCGCATATTTTGAGCCCGATAATTTAATACAAACAAACTAATTGGGATTATTAAAAATAATAATATAAATTTTTGGAATTTTGCTGAAATGTAATATATCCCATAACCAAACCAAATCGTAAGCATCAAATCAGAAATTAGATAATGCGGTTCCATAATCGCAAGTGCATGTGGATTAGGTGGCATTTTTGCGATTGCTATAAAAACAGGTCCTGCAATAAAATAAATCAGAGATGTTGAGAGCAAAAAATTTCTGTTTTTTTTGTACAAATCTAAAAATCCTAAAAACATAAATGGAATACCTGCTACTGTAAATAGTTTATAGGTTCTTTTGAGATAAACATTTATTTCAGACGATAAAACATCACTGATTGAATATCTTGTTGAAATTAAGTCAAGTGTTTTGCCATGTGTTTTTCTGGTGATTGTATTAACCAGTGCCTGAACATTATCTGGTTTGTTCCAGTCGAGCACTGGCTGTGTTTTTGACCTGACAGGCAGAAAAAGGTAGATAGAAAAACCAAGAAGAAAGGCAGCCACAGAGGCACAGAGTGACAGAGGCACAGAGTTTTTTGCGTCCCTCCGTTTCTCCGTCCCTCTGTCCCTCGTCCCTCCGTCCCTGATTATCAGATACAAAATTCCCGGTGCAATCAAGACAATATCAATACGATTTCCCATAGCCAGTCCGAATAGAAAAGCAGATAAATTCAGATATGAGATATGAGATAGGAGATATGAAGTATCTCGTATCTTTGTCATTGTGTAGATTATTATTGTAATAAAGAATGTATTTACAGTATACATTTCTGCAACAAGTGAAACAGACCAGAATATCTTAGAAAAAGCCAGGGATAAAGCAACCACGGAGGCACAGAGGGACAGATGCACAGAGTTTTTTGCGTCTCGCCGTCCCTCTGTCTCGCTGTCCCACGTCCCTTTGTCCCTAACTATCAGATACACAATAGAACAGGTTAAAGCGCCAAAAAATGTGCTCATCAAATTGATACGGTATGCGATATTACCAAACGGAATAATTACTGTAAAAATTTTGCCTAACAAGACATACAGCGGATAGCCAGGCGGATGAGCGATACCAAAAGTGTAACAGACGGATGCCATTTCGCCAGCATCACGATAGACAGCAACCGACGGAAAAGCAGTATATGTAAATATCCCAAAAATTGTAAGTATTAAAAAATAAAACATAAAATTCCCTGAAACCCGTTTTTGACAGGATTAACTTCTGTTTTTATCCTGTAAAATAGAGTCCACTTATTCTACGAAACTTTAGTTTCGGTTAAAAACAGCAAACCGATGCTAAAGCATCGTAGAATGTTAGCGAATAGCAAATAGCGAATAGCAAACAGTCGGTGATTTTTAATCACCGTTACTTTAATTCAGTAAAGATTTTATTGGCTTTCTCATACATTGTATTTGCTGAATTCGGTCGGTTTGTTTCAAGATAATAATCGCCGATGGATACATAGAACGAATAAGCAATAATTTTATCGCGATGTCTGAGATTTTGCTGACGCAAAACATATATATCTTCAACCAGTATTGGCGGCAGTTTTTCGGTTAACAAATATAAAAGCCCTGTTTTAGAAAATTTCATATCTGCAAAATAATTTAGGTTTCCAGCATGGTAATATACATTTTTCTTACTTTCTAAAATCATTTTTCGCTCAACCGGCAACCGAACCGCAGTCCGTTCTTTGCCCTTTATCCAAAAATATCTATCGCCGTAAATATTCGGAAAAACACTTGCATTACAATCGTAAATCTTAACCAATGGTTTTCGGTTTTCAACGATTTTTTGGTATGCGAGGATAAAAACAGACTCGTCTGCTTTATCTAAAAAAAGCAATGAATTATTTTTTACTGTATTCAATATATTTTTTCCAAAATCAAAAGATAAAAAATTGTTTCTTAAATTATTTTCAGCGAAATTTGTTCGGAGTTGAAAAACCAAAATCGCCAATATAAGCAGATAACTAAATCTGGTTTTTTTAACTATAAAAATTATGCCAGAACCAAGCCAGATTGTAAATACAAGCGTTGATGGAATATAAAATGGTTCTAACAAATCGCGTGTATAAATATCTACGGGCTTATTTGCTAAAAATATAAAAAATGGACCGACAAAACTAAAAACAAGAACTAAAAACCAAAAAGATTTTTTAGCTTGTTTGTAATTCACAAAAATTCCTAAAATACCAACAAGAAAACCAAAAATTGTGAATGATTTTATAAAGTTTCTAATAAATTCCAATATTTGCTGAATGAATAAACTCATCGGTCGGCTCAAGAACCCGCCTTTTTCTTCAAGATGTAAAACACCACCATAACCGGTTCTGAACACAACTCTAAAAAAATTTGTAAGATTTTCCGGGTTGTCCCAATCAGCAATTGGATTCTGTTGCGAACGAAGTAGAAGGTAGAGATATACAGAAAAACCCAGCAAAAAAAAGCAGATAAGAGATAAGAGATTAGAGATTAGAGATGACTTCTTACTCTTATCTCTTATCTCATATCTCATATTCTTTACTATCCAATACACAATTCCGGGAATCAAAAGCACAAGTGTATGGTGGTCACCGAGCCCCAGTCCGAATAGAAAGGCAGGGTGTAGGGTGTAGGGTGTAGGGTGTAGGAAAAGATAAATTAGCAATGCAACAAAAAAAGCATTCAAAGTATAAACCTCTGCAATGGTTGATTGCGACCAGAGCGGATTTGAAAATGCCAGACAAAAAGCAGCGGTAGAAGGTAAAAGGTAAAAGGTAAATGGTTTTCCGTCTACCGTCTCACGTTTACCGTCTACCATTTTTTGTAGTATCAAATATACAACTCCACAAGTTAAAGCGCCAAAAAATGTGCTCATCAAATTGATACGGTATGCGATATTACCAAACGGAATAACTACTGTAAAAATTTTGCCTAACAGAACATACAGCGGATAGCCAGGCGGATGAGCAATGCCTAAAACATTACACGCAGTTGTAAGTTCACCGCTATCACCTGAATATACCGTCGGACAGGATGTTATTAAATATATTCCAAAACTGACAAAAAAAGTAATTATCATTTCTTTAACATTGCCAGATATTTTTTTGCCTGCTGGTGGTTGGGATTCAGTTGCAATACCGTCTCAAATTCGGATATTACGCCTGCCCAGTTTTTGAGTTTCCAGTAAACCACACCGAGGTTGTAATGTGCATCTACATAATCATATTTTAACGAAATTGCTTTTTTATATTCAGAGATTGCAAGTTCATCTTTGTTTAGCCGTTCATAAACAACGCCAATGTAGCAATATGGCTCTGGCATATTAGGACTTATGGATGATGATTCTTTATAAAGTTCAATTGCTTCATTATATTTTTCTGACTGAAATTTTTTATAGCCCGATTCCAAATAGATAAAAGCCAGATTTACTTTTATGTTCTCATCAAATGGATTTGTTTCAATTCCTTTTTTGAATTTTTTGGTTGCATCGTCAATAAACCCCTTTTCTTTCAGTGCAATACCGATATTATTATATACCCATTCTACATCACCGCCTATATCTACAGCATTATCAAATTCTTTCAGCATCATAGCATTATTTTTAGTTAAAAAATAATTTTCTGCAAGAAAATAATGATACTGTGCTGCAATATCTCTTAAAAGATATTCAGCCAAAAAATTTTTGTTATCTATTTCACGGATAGTATAAAAATTCCACATACTGTAATTTTGCGTCAACAGTTTTGCCCTGAAAACTATTCCGTTAATTTCGTGTTTTACATCTTTTAAGTTAGAAAAACTGCTACCGAGCGAAAAACAAACAGGTCTTGACTGCTTTAATAGTTCTCGCTGGATATATTCGCGTCTTTCTCGTTTCTGTTCTTTTGTAAGTTGAAAAAAATCGTCACCAAAAACATTCTTGAATAAGAGACCGGTATCGGTATAACAGTTCACATCCTTCCGTTTTTTTAAACACCATTGCTGGTATGACAGAAGGAACATCTGGTTATCGCCTGACGAAAAAAAATGCGAGCTTTCAGGAAGTGATTTCAAAATATTTGATGAATAATCAAAAGCGATAAAATTATTTCGTTTGTTGTTGTAACTAAAGTTTGATATAAGCGGTAAAACAATAGCAGGCAGAAGAAAAACGGGCTTAACATATTTTGTGAGATATAAAATCCCAAAATACAACCAAACTGCCATTATCGTGTATGCTGGTAAAAAATATACCTCAACCACAGATGCCTGTTGCGGATTGAACTGGAATTTTAATAACAAAATCAACCCTAAACTGTTTGTTAAAAATAAGGCGCCAGTAAAAATACAAATTTTTTTTGCTGATTTCCATAAACTTACCAAGCCCAAAATTACAAAAGGCAACAAAAAAAATGTGAACTGCTCTCCAGCAAGTTTCAGAAAATGTTTTGCAAACTGGATTTTTGTCAATAGTGTTACCGTCTGACCGAATTCAAATGTTTTATACTGTACTCTTCTTATCTGTGCGACAAAATTACTAAAAATTTCAGTATCACCCCAGTCCATAAACGGCTGCGCTGTAGAACGAACAGGCATAAAAAACATTATGGTTAAGCCACACAGTAAGAATATAGAAGCGGTAAAAAATCGTTTCCAAAAACTCTTTTTATAAAACAAATCCTGCCAGTATAAAACCAAAAAAGCAGGCAATACCAATCCGGTAATATAATGCCCTGCAATTCCGATACCAGCAATAAACGAAAAAAGATAGATGGCTAGATGGTTAGATGGATAGATAGATAGATAAATAAGTAAAACAACAAAGAATGCATTCAATGTATATATTTCTGCAACAACTGCCTGTGCCCAGAATGTCTTGGAAAAAGCAAGTGCTAACGCACAGATAAGAGATGGGAGATAAGAGATGGGAGTTCTGTCTTTACTCCTATCTCCTATCTCATATCTCATATCTTTTGTTATTAGATACACAAGGCAACAGGTTAAAGCGCCAAAAAATGCGCTCATTAAATTTACGCGATATGCGATATTACCAAATGGAATAATTACTGTAAAAATTTTGCCTAACAAGACATACAGCGGATAACCAGGTGGATGAGTAATTCCTAAAGTATACGCAGCAGTTGCGAACTCGCCGCTATCACCGACATAGACCGTCGGACACAATGTCAGAAGATACAGGCATAACGATAAAAGAAAAATTATATTCATAAAAGTCCGCTTCGTCGTCTTAAATACCACTCCAGCGAAACCAACAAAATCAAGATAATATAAGTTAACGGTTTATTCCAGATATTTATATCATACAGGAAATCAGAATCTGTTGTTCGCGGCTTAATTTTTAGTTGAGATATTTCAAATTGGTCTATTACTAAAAATTCGCCATTAGTTTGGGTTGCAATTTGTTTCATAAACTGGTCATTTATAAAAATATCTGCTGACTCAGTTGAAGTTTCAGAAACAGCAAAAGTTATCTTATCGTCGCCTAAAAATCTTTTGTTATGATATGCACGAGCGTCAAGTTTATATTTACCAGCCGAATTCAGTTCAAGTTGCGTAGTATAATTCCCATCTTCTATATCAGGTATAGCAAAGAAACTTTTTTTGCTGTTATCAGGCATTGTCAGTGATAGTGACACGGTTGCGTTATTTAGCGGTACGAAGTACTCATTATTTACTTTTATTTTGATATTCGCAATATCAGTTGTATTATATCTTTTTTTTGTGATTATTGCTACTTGTTTCATAGAGGTTGCATTTGTTAACCATTTTAGTGATTGTTCAACCAATTTTGCATAACTGTATGGATTTTCACTGCCGAGTGCAAGTCGCCATAACGACGAAGTTGTAACACACATTACCCTGCCTTTGCCTGCTTCTGTAATTGCAATCACTGGTATTTTGGATTTCTCACTTTCAGCCAGCAAGATAGTTTTATCTCGGCTGGTACAGGAGTTTATAGTATCCAATTCAGGCAAACTTTTCAAGATTGAACTGTTTTCAGAACTATCATCTGCAAATTTCAGTATATTGTGTTCAGGTCGCAGAATACTTAATCGGAATCTATCCGGTATAATTTGAGCAGATGGATGAACAGGCAAAATTTCATCTAGCGGTGTGTTCTGATATATTGACATTGCGACATCGCCTGAAAATATTAAGAACGCTTTACCAAACAAACTGACAAAATTTTTTATATTAGTAAGATGCTGAAAATTTATAGGAAATTTGGAATAATTAAAATTATCTAAAATGAGTAAATCAAAATTAAAAATCTCTTTAGAAAAAAGTTCATCCACCGGGAATGGTATCAATGAAAGTTCTGTATCAGGCACAGGAACGATATTTTCCGGGTTTCTTAGAATTATAAACGAGACAAGTTCTATTTTAGGATTACTTTTTAATGCTGCTCTTAAAAATGAATAATTAAACGATGGTTGACCACAAAGATAAAGCACCCGAATCTTTTCTGCTTCTACTTCTAATTGGAACTTTTTTTTGTTATCTGTTATATTTTGCTCGGCTTGATATTGCGGTATTTCTATAGAATATGAAACCATACCAGCTTTTTCAGGTATTATTTCAAATGGTATATCATACAGCCCATCAGTTTTTATATCCAGCGTCTTAGTTTGTAGTAAACCATTTTCGGATTTAAGAAAAACCGAAATTTTTTTACCAGCAAACCCGACGACATTAACTTTTGCTACAATAGTAGCGTTAACATTCCTGAAAATAATATCAGGGATTTCTATTTTACCGATAGAGATATTTTTTTGTATTTGCTGAAGTTCAGGCACAACCGCAAAAATGGGTATTTTTAGCGCAGTCAGTTCATTCAGTATTTCATCAGTTATTCCCGTATCTATATTTTGATTCCCGTCAGAAAACAGAATAATACCATCTAACTCCTTGCCAAGAAAATCCGTTTTTATCCTTTCCAGTGCGCCAACTATATCGGTTCGGGAACCATCTGCTTTTAATGATTCTATCTCGTACTCCGTAAGTGGCGTGATATTTTTTGTCTCATCTGAAAACACAAAAAAAAGTGGTTTAATCCTGGCTGATTTAGTAACCTGTGAAACTATTTTTTTCTTTACTTGTTTGAAACCAAAATTTTTCATACTCGCTGAATTATCAATAAGAACCGCAACAGTAGGGCGCGCTCTTTTTTTATACACCTTTTTTATTGGCTGAAAAATTAGCATTATTATTGCTAAAAAAAGAATGATTCTTAATACAATATGGATGAAATATAGTTTTTTCATTTTAACTTACTTTTTATGAATGGAATATGGACAGCATCTGATTTATAGGTTCCTGATAGTGCGTATATTATGATATTGACTGTTAGTTTTTTGGCTTCCCATCTCTGCTGTTCATCACACGGATAAATATAATTCCCGAGATTGTCACGTTCCCAAGCACCTAATAGGTCATTCTGTGAATATACAATGCAATAACGTTCGCCTATTTTACAGCCCTCTAAAAACCGAGTAGTAATACCTTTTTGTAACAGATAAAATGATTTATATACAGCATCGGTTGTTGGAATTTTTTCAAGCGGATTTTGAGGCGTTATCTTTTTAATTGCATTCCTGATTGCTCTATCAGTTGCAGAATCTCGTCTGCCTGATGTTTCATCAATAAAAATTGTGCCACCACATTGAATATATCTATTTAGTATTTTTATTTCATACTCGCTGAATTGTGGAAATTCGGAATCTGCAGTAATTACCAGAAAAGGCGACCAGAAAAGTTTGTCGTCGGCAATTTGAACAATTCGTCTTTCCGGTATAGTTTTTACACTGGTTGTCATACTAATATATTCAATAATCCGCGACCAAGCAGTTGGTCGGGTATCCCAATTACCAGTGTAGGATAACTGTGTAAAAACGAATTTACCACCTTGTTGACAATAAAGATAGGTAGATAGGTAGATAGGTAGATAGGTAGATAGGAAAAGATTGCCTAACCATCTTACCATCTTGCCATCTTGCCATCTTATACTATTTTTCATTTCATTCTCAAATTTGCAATGACTGTTTCTAATATAACCAGTATCAATAAAACTGATAGAAAATACTTTGTGATTTCGTTCCCGTACAATAATTTTTTTACATTTTTTTCAAGATGTCTATCCGCTAATACTATCCCGACATACAGTTTATCAAGTATTTTTTTGAGTTCTGCTGTATTTATCTTTGTCAGGTCTGACTCGCCACTATGAGTATCTAGATTCACATTACAGAATTCAGTTTTTCTATTTTTATATTTTATTTCATAAACACCCGGCTGGTCAAACACAAAATCAGTCGGTGATTTTACTATTTGGCTGTCGGGCGTAATTATTTCGGTGACTAATAGTATATTTTTTCGTTCAAATTTTTCACCAACCTTTTTTGACTGAATTACAGTATCACTCTGCACCAGATAATCCATAATCCGCTTAATAATAATTGGGAAACTCGGTTTTACAGGAATATCAGAAAAGTTCAGGTTAGCAGATACAGCAAAGACAAAAACATTCTGGTTGTTCTTTATGAGTAATGGTGTATCGTCTGCAAACTTAAAAACTACTTCTGAATCCTTTTCAGGAATTAACAAGAACCGTCGGATGATATTTGTATTTTTAATAATTTCTTCACTATTTGCAGTCAATCCATAATCTGACAGGTTGCCTCCATTCAGGATTTTAGAAATTTCGCCTGGAAGCAGAAACCGTATAGAAGTATTGTAATTATCAATTGATACCTTATCGCCTAAAAAAAATACAAGACAGCCGTTTTTAGAAATAAAGTGGTTTAGTTTCATTGCGGTTGTCTTATCAAAATTAGAAACATTACACAAAAACAATGCTGAATAATCGTCTAACAACTCATTTTCAAACTGGGAATAATTTATGATTTTAACCGTTGCATAATTTGAGAGTGCTGTTTTTAAGAAATAAGTTTCACCCTTAAAATCTGAAAACTGCGGGTTACCGTCAACTAAAAGTATTTTTGGCTTCTGACGAAAATTAAACGCAAAAAAATGTTTGTTGTCAGCTAAAAGTTTATCATTTTCTATTTCTACAAAACAGCGATGGATACCGTTTTCAATATTTTTTAGATTAAATGTTGTGAAAATTGGTTTAGCCGCTTTTGTCTCAAAAAACATATCTTTATACTTTTTAGTATCAATATAAATAGAGCCTGAAATTTTTCTATCTGCGATTGACAGATTTGATATCTCAGCAGATATCTGGTTATTATCTGTTTCTATATTTGATACTGCAAAGTTTTCAGCATTATTATCACCAACATCAACACATATAATTCTATGTTTTTCATTGAATATATCTTTTTTTTCATACCAACCGTTTTTAGCAAAATCGCTTATTAAAACAATCCGTTTTTCATACTGGTTGTTCTGGAAATAGTTTGTCAACCCGTTTATTGCATTTACTGTATCTGTTTTTCTGTATGAAATTTTGGTTTTTTCTAACTCGGTTAATATCAATTGTCTGTCAGTTGTTGGATTTTTTACCACATCTGATAGAGCATCTGAAAAAGAAAAAACTGATATTTGTTCCTGTGGGTTAAGTAATGAGACAATTTTTTTAACAACATCCTTAGCAACGGCAAGGCGAGTTTTACCATCTTTATAATAATCCATTGAATACGAATTATCAATCAGAAAAACTGTCTCAACATTGTTAGATGCTGAAGTATAATGAATCACAGGTCGGGCAAAAATCAAAGTGAGTATAATTATAAGAAGACATCTTATCAATAGCAGTAGATACTGCTTAATTCTGAATTTGTTCACTGACCGCCGTGCCGCAAGTTGTAAAAACCTTAAATCGCTGAAATCTATTCTTTTCGGTTTTTTTCTGGATAGTAAATGAATAAGTATCGGTATAAAAACAGCAAAAAGCCCAATAAGAAATGCAGAATTAAGAAATGACATTTTTCTAAATTATCTTTTCTCTTTTGAAAAGATAATTTGTCAAGGCAACATCCAGTGGAGTTGATGTATCAAAAACAGAGTAATCAATATCTGATTTTTGGAATTCTAACCTATACTTTTCTATAAACTCGGCTACAAGTTTTTGATATTCTTTTCTGATAATCTCCGATTCCGCAATTAAAAAACTTTCATTTTCCATACTTTTAAATAATATATTTCCATCTAAATTTAATATCTTTTCCGTTTTATCCATAATATGAAATACAATAACTTCATTCCTGGCATATCTGTAATTTTTTATTGCCCTGATAATTTTTTCTTGGTCGTCAAACAGGTCTGAAACCAAAATAATTAAAGCCCGTTTTTTGATATTTGTAGAAAAATCCAGAAGCACTTTTGTAATATCGGTTTCGCTGCTGGTAGGCACTAATTCTGAAAGTTCATCAAATATAACAGCAAGATGACTCAAACTTGACCGTGGTGGAATAATTTTTTTCAACTTGGTATCATACACAACCAAGCCGACGGAATCGCCTTGTTTTATCATCAGATATGAAAGTGCTGCAGCGATATAGGAACCGTATTCCAGTTTTGAGATTCCGTTGGACTTATAGCCCATTGAGCCGCTTGTATCAAGTAAAATATACGATTTAAGATTTGTTTCTTCTTCAAACTGTTTTACAAAATACCTGTCGGACTTGCCATACACCTTCCAATCAAGATGTTTTAATTCATCACCAAACGAGTACTCACGATGTTGTGCGAACTCTATAGAATGACCTTTGAAACGGCTTGTATGCAATCCTGATATAAACCCTTCAACGACGAATCGTGCTCTTAATGCCATTGACGATAGTTTTGCTACAACTAATGGGTCAAGATATGGTTTCATTTTTTTACAGCACAGGAAATTATAAAAAGCAACCGCAAATGAACTCGGATAGCCGCAGATAGGTTGTAGAGCATTTGCTCTATATGTTTTGTCGTCGGAATATAGAGCACTTGCTCTATATTCATACTCACCATTCTCATAGTATCAGAAACTGAATCCGATACATTATAGGCGCTCGCAAAGCGAGATGGTTAGTGGTGACAGTTCAGTTTTACTGAAATTTGTAGGCGTGCTTCGATAAATCGGAGAGCATTGCTAACCTCTATTCTCTCTCCTCTCTCTGCTCACCTCTATCCGCTATTTGCTGTTTCGTTATCTTTGTTAACGGAATTGACCGATTAGACCGACTTAAGTGACTAAACCGATTCTACTAATTTTTTGATGATATCTTCTGTTGAAAGCCCTTCTGCTTCTGCGGCGTAGTTCAAAATTAAACGGTGTCTTAATACAGGATATACAACCGCTTTGATGTCTTCAACCGAGACGGTATATCTACCTTCTAAAACTGCTTTGGATTTCCCGGCTAAAATAAGGTTCTGTGAAGCACGCGGACCTGCACCCCAGTTCAACCATTTTTTTGTAAAATCTAACACTGAAATTTTAGGTCTGGTTTGAGAGACAAGTTTAACAACATAGTTGACAACATAATCGCTTACTGGCACTTTTCTTACAATCTCCTGGAGTAGTAAAATCTCTTTCTGGTTCAACATACGCTTGATTTCTGATGATATTATACCTGTTGTTTTTCTGATAATTTCTTTCTCATCTTCCTGTGTTGGATAATCAATATTTATCTGAAAAAAGAAACGGTCAAGCTGTGCTTCCGGTAGTGGATATGTACCTTCTTGCTCTATTGGATTTTGGGTTGCTAAAACAAAAAACGGGCTCGGGAGTGAATATGTCTGTCCTGCAACGGTTACTTTATATTCCTGCATTGCTTGAAGCAGTGCTGACTGCGTTTTAGGTGGTGTGCGGTTGATTTCATCAGCAAGAATTATATTCGCAAAAATCGGTCCTTTAATAAATTTAAAATTTCGTTCACCAGTTGAAATGTTTTCCTGTATCACCTCGGTGCCTGTGATATCTGACGGCATTAAATCAGGTGTGAACTGAATCCGTGAGAATTGCAAATCCAGAATCTGCGAAATTGTAGACACAATAAGCGTCTTCGCAAGCCCGGGTACACCGACAATAAGCGAATGTCCTTTTGCAAAAAGCGAAATCAAAAGCTCATCAATCACATCCTGCTGGCCGACAATAACATTTCTCAACTGCTCAAGGATTGACTTCCGTGCTTCAACCAATTTTTCTACAAGTTTCACATCAGAGATCTTCTCCATACTCACTCCTCAATTTTACACAATTATTTCCTAAAATACTCGTTGCCATTTTTATCAACATAACCTGTTTTACCATTAAGTTTAACTTCAGCAAGACCATTTCTAAAAGATTTAGCACTTTCATATTTCAATGGAATGATTACCTTATCTTTCTTATTGATATATCCCCAGTTACCATTAAGTTGAACAGCAGAAAGCCCTTCACTGAAATTCCAATAATCAACTGATTCATATTTTATTGGAATTACTTCTTTGCCATTCCTGTCTACATAACCCCATTTACTACCGAGTTCAACACTTGATAATCCTTCTCTAAAACCATCTGCACGGTCATACTTGAAAGGAATTACCAAGTTGCCTTTCTTATCTATGAATCCATATTTATTATTCAATGTAACCGGTGCTAATCCTTCAAAGAAAGAACCTGCATAATCAAACTTAAAAGGTATTACTGTTTTACCTTCTTTGTCGACCTGAAAAACGGCTATAAACACTGTTTTTTTGATACGGCTCGTCGGAACCACTATAAAATATATTTGCAAATTCATTCAAATCAAAGGTTTGACCTTTGAAATTGCTCTTTGAATTTTGAAA
>JBFLWK010000017.1 GCA_040757695.1 Elusimicrobiota bacterium | reverse complement strand
TTGACTTAACTATTCATAGGAATTGTTCAGGTTTCTTGTGCATCCCTGTTTTACAGGGTTATTCCATTTTTGTCAATGAACAATATGTTTCAACATTTATTAGCAAAAATTTGCCAAACTACAGTATTGTTATATTAGTTTCTGTTGAAAAACTAACAGAAACTATGATTACAGTGATTAAAGATAGATTACAGAGATTTGAATACCGTCGAACTTATCACTGTAATCGCTGTTCAAAATCGCTGGAATCAGTCTTTAAAGATGTAAAATTCTTCACAGGTCTTATAGTAGTTTTATTCATTGTATTACTGGTAAAGCCGTTGTTAGTTTTTTTTACATATATTATTCCTGGTTTTGCATTTTTTCGGTTCCCGCAGAGGTTATCAATAATTACAGTATTCTGTTTTGCAATTTTAACAGGGTATGGCTTGGATTTTTTAAGACGGTTCCAGTGGTATAGACAGAATTCTTACATCGCAATAATTATCCTATCTGTTGTTATTTTTGACCTTTTCAGATACGGATGGACACAACATTCTACAGTTGACTACGAGAAATGGAACACCCAGCCGAAAACTGTTAATTTTCTAAAATCCAAACAAACGGCACTGGATGATTACAGGATATGGTCGTTCAGAACGGATTATACATGGGCGGTAACAAATATTCTGTCAAAAGGAACAAAAGGTGACACCAATTTATTTCTTACTCATCGCGAAATACTTCAACCCAATACGAATTTGTGCTGGAAGATTCCAAGTGCCAATTTATATGGTGGGTTTGGGTTAAAACGATATAACCAACTGGTAAAACTGATAAATAGAAAATGTTCGTTAACCCCGCAATTTCCGGGTTCGGAAGTTATTATTCCAGAAGAAGTTATCAAAATATTAGGATTACTGAATGTAAAACATATTCTGGCTTTATGGAATTTAAAGAGTAATTTTTTAAGTGCTGAATTAGAGTTGCCTTTTATAAAAAATTTTGATAAAATAGAAGTTTACAGAAATCCGCTTTTTCTGCCAAGAGCATTTATCGTTTCAAAAGCAAGAGTGCTCTCGGATGAAAATTCTATACTATCTGCAATGTTTGAAAAACAATTTAATCCGCAACAGGAAATTATTTTAGAAAAACGGATAACGCACGGCTCTGAAAGAACCGATAGTTCAACCGCTAAAGTCCTGAAATACTCAGATAGAGAAATTATTATAGATGCAAACCTTACAGATAATGGATTTCTCGTTTTAACTGACACATATTATCCCGGCTGGAAAGCGTTTGTTGATGGAATAAAGACAGAAATTCTCTGTGCAAACTATATAATGCGTGCGGTCGCTATCGGCAAAGGGAATCACAGAATAAAATTTTATTACAGTCCTGTGTTGTTCAAGATTGGGTTTATATTAAGTATATTTACAGGACTGATTATTGTTTTCTGTTTTTTAATATATAGGAAAGTATAAAAATGCAACCACAGGTGAACACTGGTAAACACAGATGTCATTCCCGTGAAAACGGGAATCCAGAATAAACGATTATAGATTCCTGCTTCCGCAGGAATGACATTTCTGTGTGCTCTGTGGTTGTGCAGTTTCTTGAGATGAAAACTTTATTTATTATTATCCTGATTAGTATCGGTATAAATATCATTCTATTGAAAGCACCGTTTCTATATGATGACAGAGATATTATTATTAATAATAAAAAACTGCATAATATAAATAATATCGCAAAAATTTTCACTCGGGATTACTATAATGTAACACTTGAAGTTTCATTCAGACCAATAGTCAGCGGTTTCCATTTTATCAATTATTTTTTATGGGGTAAAAACCCGATTGGATACAGGGTGTTAGAACTAATAATCTATGCCGGTATTGTTATTCTTGTTTATCTTGTTGGCTTAAAAATTTTTAATAATCAGGTAACTGCGTTTATCGGCTCGCTACTGTTTGCAGTCCATCCTGTGCATAGCGATGCCATTGGCTGTATCACGCTTGGATATGGCGAACTTGTGAATACAGTTTTTATTTTACTTGCATTTTATTTTTATCTTGTATTATACGAAAAATTCAATTCTGATATAATTTTTCTATCTGTCTTATTCTTTGTGTTTGCACTTTTATCAAGAGAAACCGCGGTAGTATTTCCTGCTCTGGTGATGCTACATTTATTCTCAGAAAAAAGAGAAAAAAAATTCTACTATCTGTTCGCAGGTTATGTGATAATCGGTATTTTTTATCTTATTTTGAGGTTCACAACTTTCGGTTTCCAGGAGGCAAGTCAGGTCGGCTTTATAGGCGGTGGTTTCTATGCAAATTTTTTGAGTATGTCATATGTTTTTCTGCAGTATCTGTTATTACTTGTGTATCCTGTAAAACTATCAGTTGAATACCCGCCTGATGTAATTTTTACACTCATATCGCCAAAAGCAGTATTAGGCATAACATCTGTATTCTGTGCTGTGATATTTGTAGCATATCTGATAACACGGAAAAAATGGAGTTTGTTAATTGCTGCTGCCTGGATGTTTATACCACTGTTACCTGCGATGAATCTGGTGCCATTTCTGAAAAATAATCTGCTTTATGTCCGTTATCTATTTATACCTTCTATCGGTTTCTGCTGGCTTTTCGGAATGTTGTTTGTAAATTTCCGTAGACGGCAATTAAATGCCGTCTACATCGCAATAATAATTTTGTTTGGCATACGAACATTTGTTCGCAATTATGACTGGTGTGATGAAATCCGACTATGGAAAAAATATGTGGAATTGTATCCTGATTTTTCAAGAGCACATTTTGGTTTAGGCGGTGCCTATTACTATAAAGGACTGTTAGAAAACGCATCACAGGAATATCTGAAAATGATTTCGTTAGAACCTGATAGCTCTGAAGGATATTACAATCTGGGCTATATCAAAGAGAAAATGGGTGATATTAACAGTGCATTGCAGAACTACAAGAAGGCATTTCAAATAATAAAAAATTACCCGCAGAATATGCCACGAATCATGCCAATAGTCAAAAGTGTTTATTTAAGTTTAGCAAGAATCTACGAAAAACAAAATAATGAAAAAGAAGCAGCATTTTACTATAAACTGGCAGGTGAAGAAAACACATATTTAGCAAACAAGTATCATCAAGAAGCAAAGTCCTTAATGGAAAAAGGACAGTACGACCTAGCAATTAAAAAATTATTGAATGCAACAGAGATAAATCCTGACTTTACAACAGCATTTTCCAACCTTGGGTATCTGTATCTCAAGAAAAAAATGTATAACGAAAGCATTTTGTATTCTGATAAAGCGCTCCAACTTGATTCTGAATTTTATCCTGCATATTTCAATTTGGCAATGATACATGAAGAAATTGGCGAAAAAAAATTGGCAATAAAGTATTATGAAAAAGGTCTTGACGGTCAATCCAAAAATACAGAGGCAACTTTTCAGTTGGCAAAATTGTATCTTGCTCTAAAAAAATATCAAAAAGCAATTTTATACTTCTCAAAAGCCGTTGCGTTACAACCTGCAAAAATAGATACCTATAACTACCTTGCGATATGTTATCTAGATACCAAGCAGTTCCAGAAAGCAAAACAGACAATAGAAACCGCATTAAAAATAGCGCCTACAGATGAAATACTGAATAATAACTACAAAAAAATTAAAAATGTAATTAAAAAGGAACAGGAGAAATAAAAATGGAACCACAGATAAACGCAGATTACGTAGATTGCACGAAGTGTCATACCCGAAGGCCTGTCCTCGCAGGTAGTAAGCGGGGATAGTAGTCGGGTATCCAGAAAAGACTATGGATTCCCTATAGAAACACTCGGGAATGACACTCCTTAAGGAGGGAATAACGATGAAAAAAATTGGACTCTTACTGTTTACTGTTTACTACTTACTATTTACTACTGCCGCCTACGGACATATAGCGACGATGTTTTCTGATATTGTGCTTGAGTATGTGGAAATCGGCGAAAGTTATAACCTACGGACTTTACGAAATTGCCCGCTGATTGTAGAAAATAGAGGCGGCACAACTGATATAACAATAGAAGTACAAAAACCGCCAAAACTAGCTAAAGGATATGAAGAAATCCCGGATCTTTCCTGGATACAGGTAGTGCCTTCAAAATATCGGTTAGGCGCTGGCGAAAAAGGTTCATCTGATGTAATCATCAGTATTCCTAACGACCCTGCACTCCAGGGCAGACATTTTCAAGCAGAACTATCTATTATTGAAAAATCTATTGATATACCACCAGGCGCTACTTTTATAGTAGTCGGTGGAGTTAAATGCAAAATAAGATTTTCCGTCGGCAGTATAGGTCCTGAAGAACTGTTAAAAGAAAAGAAACGAAAAAAAATGATGACGCTCAATTTTGAATTAGACCCTGTAAATATCACAATAAAACAGCCGGTTGCTATCGGTAAAAAAATAAATTTAAGAAAAGAAGCGGGTGCGCGACTCACTCTGATAAACAGGTCAACAGAGCCAGTGCCATTGAATATGCTCGCTATCACCACAGGTAAAGATGGTGATTACGAACCCGGTGACCCGAAATTTTTAACAATCAAGCCAAAAAAACTGAAACTGAAAGGCGAGTCAATGAAAAAACTTGACCTGTATCTCAATATACCGGAAGGCGAACAATACAAAAATAAAAAATTTGTATTCTTGATACAGGCACAGGTACCTGCACAGGTACCTGTTGAGGTTTTTTCTAAACTGTTTGTAACAACCAAAGAATAAAAAATGGGCTGGAAATGGGTTGGAATCGGGCTAATAATAATATGCACTACGGTTATATATTATGCTTCTTTTCAGGCGCCTTTTATATTAGACGATAAGTCAAAAATCGTTAACAACCCGGATATAAAAAAACTGAATAATATCAAAACCAAACTCATTTATCCCTACCGTAATACCAACTATACCGAACGAAATGACCCTTCCCGACCTTTAGTATATTTAACCTTTACGCTGAATTATTTTTTTGGCAGATTGAACCCGTTTGGCTACCATTTGGTTAATTTTATTTTCCATATATTCAATGCGATATTACTTTTTTTACTTACAAAAAAAATAATGATATTTCTGTCATTGCGAGGTGAAACCGAAGCAATCCCAAAAACCGAGATTATTCGCTACGCTCAGAATGACAAGTTGGAATATAATCAATATTTCTTACCTTTTCTTGTAACATCTCTTTTTGCTATCCATCCTGTCAATACCAGCGCAGTATCATATATTTTTAGTCGTTCTGTTGGGCTATCAGTATTTTTTTATCTGCTGGCACTGTTATTTTTTATAGAACACCAGTCTCTTATCTCTTATCTCTTATCTCTTATCTGCTTCATACTGGCGCTTTTTTCAAGACAGGATGCTGTTACACTTCCAGCAATAATACTTGTGTTTGATTATATTTTTCTGAAAAGTCAAAATAGCCGAGCCACCGAGCATGAAACCCATGTAGCCGACGAGGTTGAAGCCCCTGGTAGCCGACCCTTCAGCCCTTTACGGGCTTCAGGGTCGGCAGGGGCTGAAACCTCGGCTACAAATGCGGCGGATGGACTGAAACCTCGGCTACAACGGCACTTTAGCATCGCCGGCTACCATATACCCTATTGGATTATACTTGTTTTATTCCTTTTATTCAGATACTTTTATTTTGGTAAATTAGGCGATTTAGAAGCACCTGCCCCTATAGATGCTTTTATCTATTTCATAAACCAGCCATATTCTATACTGCGATATATAGGGTTACTCATAATCCCCGCAGGAATTTGTTTAGACCGTGGCTCGCTGTGTCCTGTAACAACATTGCTTGACACCAGATTTGTAATGCCAGTAATAATTGTTATCGGGCTACTTTTGATTGCGGTAATGCTTTATCAGAATAAACAACCCGCATCAAAACTGATTTCGTTTGCTGTTTTATGGTTTTTTATAACACTCTCGCCAACTTCAAGCATTTTTCCGACTACAAGTGTTATGGTGGATAATCGGTTGTATATTTCCGGATTTGGGGTTTATCTAATTCTGGTTTATTTTTATCTTGGAATAATCAGGCGTCTGAAATATAAGTGGCTTCCGGTAGTTCCCGTTTTTTATTTTTTATTCCTTGGCATAATAACATACAAAAGAAATCAACTTTTTGCCAATCCTGTTCTGTTATGGCAGGATACTATTAAGAAATCACCGTATAATATCAGACCTTATAACAATCTTGGATTTCTGTATTACGAACAAAAAAAATATGTTCAAGCGATAAATATATTAAAACGGGCGATATTTTTGAAGCCAGACCATACAAAAGCACATAATAATCTTGGTATTGCGTATCTGGCTATAAAACAATATGAGAATGCAAAAAAAGAATTCCAGGAAATCATTAAACTGAACCCTGATAATTGGGAAGCACACTCCAATCTCGGCTTGTTATATTTTGAATTAAAGCAATACAAAGAATCTTTTAAGGAATACAAAAAAGCGATTTCGTTAAGTCCAATCTGTGCAGATACATATAATAATCTTGGTATTTTATATTTCACACTTGAAAAATATGAAGATGCAAAGAAACAATTCAAAAAAGCGATTGAAATAAATCCAGACCACTGGCAGGCACGCTCTAATCTTGCAAAATTGTATTCCCTACAAAAGAAAAAGCTCTGACAGGATTTACAAGATAAAGTCAAAATCAAGATAAACCACAGAGACACGGAGACACAGAAAAAAAATCAAGAAATTTAAGTTTTTATTCCGTGCCTCCTAAATTCCGTGCTTCTGTGGTAATTAAAATCCTGTTAATCCTGTCAAAAAACATAAACTGAACTTGTTCTGGTTATCTGCGGTAATCTGTGATATAAAAATAATATATTTTAGATAATCCCTAAAAATAAGGACTAACTGAAATGGATTTTTATAAGAATTCCTGACCTGTATGTTGCCAATAGATTATACGAACCTTCATATGTTTCTTTGGAGACAGCACTTTCTATTTACAGCATTATTCCGGAAGTTGCAGCCAATGTAACTTCGGTCACAACAAAACCAACCCGCACATTTAGGAATAAATACGGTTCTTTTTTTTAAAAATGTAGAAAGTGGACTTCAAAGGGAAGGTTTTTCTACAGTGATTTCGGTTGAAAAAAGAAACAATTTTTTTATTGCTGAACTGTATTTTAAAGAACTGAAATTTCTGGCGAATCAGGTGAGACCGTTTTTATTCAAGGAAGAAGAAGCAGAATTGGTTCTGAAAGCACCGCTTTTTGCCGAAAAATTTTTAGAAAGTTATTGAAATGAAACCACAGATGAACACAGATGAACACGGGTGAACAAAAATGGTAAAACATAAACAAAACTGTATAGTGTCTGTTCCGTGGTCTCTTACCTCAAAAAAAAAAAATTTCCAAAATCAAAAAAGTACTTGACAAAATGCACATTTTGTGTTATACTAATAGTGGAAGGAGGAAGTTCACTTTAACTTTAACTCCAAAAGGGTAAATATGGGTCATATTGGGATTGAAGTAGAAATCTCAAATATAGAAAAAGGCAGGGCAATGATAAGTATTCAAGGTAAAGAAGAACCACAACCAATATGGATTTCAGATATAATTGTTAAAGTTTTAATAGGAACAACAACATTGCAGATGCTTGGCTTTAAGGTTAATCCGATAACAGAAAAAATTGAAGAAACACAACTGATGTTATATTAAACTTTAACAAAAAGGGGGGTGATGAAAAAAGATAAATAGATGGAAAGGAGAGAAGTATTCGCGTTTATTCGGGTATTTAATTCGCGAGTATTCGCGTGATTCTAAAAAAAAGGAGGTGATAAAAAATGAGAAAACTACTTGGTTTATTGTTGGTTTTGGGGCTGACTGCAACTGCGGTATATGCAGCATCTAACCCGGGTACATGTAAATTGACAGTAACACCGACTGGTACCTACTCGGTATCTATTGGTACCGAAAACGCTACTCGTGACTTCGGTAGTGTAGCACTGGATGATTTTGATGATGTGCTTATCGGAACTGTCACTAATGATGGAACTCTGGGCTGTGATATGTGCGGCGCAGGAAGTAATGCGGATTCCGATGCGCCTGATGTTGACTGGACAATTGAAGCGAATGCTGCAGACCAGGGTACGGACCAGTACTCACTTCAGGTTGGTACCGGTACCAGTCTCACTGGCGCTGGATATCCAAATAACTGGACTGATATAGCCACTGAAACAGAAATTAACAATGCGACAACTATTACTGCTGGCAGTTCAGCATGCATGGTGGCAAAAATCCATCTACCGAATACATCAACATCGTCAGACCAGTTCACTATCACACTCAGCATCTGGGCAAGAGCAGTTGACTAAAAAAGGGACGGAGCAAATATTCTTGGTGGTGTAGGGCTTGCCGAGCCGAGGGCAAGCAACTACAAAAAATTGGTACAATGTGTAGTATCACGCCCTTGGCGTGATGGTATTAAAGTTCCTATATGCCGGGATAGTAACTTTGCTCCGATGGATGTAGTACAGGTCAAAAAGCCCCGTGGGGATGTCCACCGGAAAGGCAAATTCCAAACACCAAGCACCAAATTACAAACAAGTTTGGGAATTGGGATTTGAGATTTGGAATTTGTTGTTAATCCTTGCGGGGTGAACCGGTGGATTTGATCTGCCCATTAAAAAATTGTGTAATGTGTAAAGTGAAAAGTGTAATGAAAAATTCATCACACATCACACATTCCACATTCCACAAGAAGAAGGTGGGTAGGTTGAAGTCCATCTGTAAAGGCAGGTATAAGGTTAAAATTAAAGGTATAAATTAAAATAAAGTCCAAAAATTTTAACCTTTAACCTTTAACCTTTAACTTGCAGTTTCTGTTTGTTTTGCCTAGTCCTGGAACACGAATAGAGACACACGAATTAAAACACGAATAAACACGAATAAAAGTATTCGTGAACATTTGTGATAAAATTCGTGATTAGTTATTCGTGAATCAGGATCTGGTTAAGCAAATAAAATAAAAAAATTCTTCCCCCGAAGAGTAGTCACCAGTTTTAACTGGTGATGGAGGACTTCCGTGCCCGCCCGTTTTCTTTTCGGGCGAATAAATTCGCCCCTACTAATAAGTGTAAATAATCCACTTAATTGTGGTTTAGAATATAATAGCCCTATTTTTAATAAAATAAGGGTTTTTTATTTATATAAGAACGCAGATACACGCAGATTTTTAAATAAGATTACGCAGATTACGGGCTGGTACGGGAGTTCTCAAATCTTCGGGGGAAGAAATGATAACGCCTACCAGCCCTTTTCTTTTGAACTTAAGAACACAAGAACATATAAACTATTGAACGCAGTTATGAATTACCGGGCGGGTATGGATGTCCTTCAAACAATCTTCGGGGGAAGATTATTGTCGGCTCATATCCGCCCTTTTTCTATAACGCAGATTACGCAGATAACAAATACAGATTACACAGATTTAAGTGGGAACAAACGGGCGGGCACGGAAGATTCTTCGGGGGAAGTTCTTCTTATTGCCTGCCCTTTTGTTTCCATTTTCGCAACCGCAGATACACGCAGATTTTCGCAGATAACATCTGTGTCCATCTGTGTCTATCTGTGGTTTCTGTTTTTGCGGACGGGTGCGGAAGTCCTTACACTTCGGGGGAAGATGTTCGGCTCTGCCCCGTTCGCTTACAAAAAATTACCGGGCGGGCACGGAAGTCCAAAGATTCTTCGGGGGAAGATATTTGGTGCCTGCCTGCCCGGATTAGGAATTTTAGAAAATGGTTAAAATACTTAACCAGATATTAAAGTCAGCGACTAAGCGACTAAGCGACTCAGCGACTCAGCGACTTAGCCCGCTTTCTCGGGCGAACAAGTTAGCCATTACTATGTTGCTATGTTGCTATGTTGCTATGTCGCTATGTATCTGCCTCTATGCGGCTAATCCTGCGACGATGCAGATGACCTGCAGGCCGAATATGGGCCCACCAACACCTGTAAGCGACATTGCATCAGTAATGGGCGCTGGTGTAGGCGAAGTTGTCCTCACCTGGACGGTGCCTGGCGAGGACCCGCCACCGTGGTATGGTCAACTTCTAATGCCATGGCCGTATCATTTAAGATTTTCTACTAACTCATTAGCAACACTTGGAAATGACACAACTGCGTGGTGGAATCAGGCATCGGAATATCCGCAGGGGTGGTCTGAACAGGGCAAACCTGCTCCCGGCTATACGCGTTCCGAAACAATCACATTTACTTCCGATTATTATAATCAGGTTGTTTATCTCGCACTTCGGGTTGAAGACAGCGGGCATATAATGTCTGTTGAGTTCAATATCTCATCTGCAACTGTCAGAGGCGATACAGTTCCACCAGCGGCAATCTCTGACTTAACTGCGCTTGCGGGTGAATACGAAGACCAGATAAAATTACAATGGACAGCACCCGGTGATGATGGCACTACCGGTAACTTAACCGGTACTTTCAGAATAAGATATGCTCCACAGATTATAACAGCCGCTAATTTTGAAACAACCGGTACAGAAATAACTGTATCAACAAGTAGTGTTATACCGTGTTCTCAACAGTCATATCTTATTCAAGGATTACAATCAGATACAGCCTACTGGTTTGCTATAAAAACAGTAGATGACCAAACAAATACTGCTGTATGGAACTCATATCAGGATGTTTCGGGTGTAAATGTACGAGCTTCAACAGTTACTGTTGATAGTAAACAACCTGAATTTGTTAGTCTTTCAATAGGTCAGGTTGGATTCACTTCGGTTGAACTGAAATGGTTCGCTCCGTCAGAAAACGCACCGAGAACACCACAACTACCGTTTGATAATTTAACAAATGGTTATTACGATATCAGGTTCTCAACTTCAGGTAGCATACCGGATAATGTTGCCTGGAACTCAATACCTTCATCCAACCGCAGAGTTATTTCAACTACAACTGTCATAGGTGATGCACAGTCATATACTGTCACTGGCTTGAAAGACGATACTACATGGTGGTTCTGCCTGCGCTCAATAGACGATGCTGGTTTAATCTCAGCATATTCTAACTCTCCACAGGCATTCACATTGGATGCGACACCACCTGCACAGGTTAGCAATTTTGCCGCACAGCCACTCTATGCGCCTAACGGTAGAGAAATACAACTCACATGGACCAACCCGACTGATGCTGATTATCAGGGAACACTGATTGTATATTCTACTGGCACACCACCAACATTTACACCTGTTGCAGAAATTAATTATTCCACCGGTGGCTACATAATCTATAACGGCACAGGAACAAGTTATACCCATCCTAACCTGACATCAGGTGTGAATCACTACTATGCTGCATACAGTTATGATTTAAGACCGAACTATTCTACAGCAGCATCTACTTCCTGTATCGCACCGCCAGCTGCAGACCAGATACCACCGAGAGAGCCAAGAGGTATAAGAGTAGCGCTTTCAACCGACCGCAATTCTATAACAATCAGATGGACTGCGGTTACCAAATCAACCGACGGCACAACTTCATCTGACCTCAAGGAGTACACACTGTATCGTTCTACCGGGATAGATGCACCAGGAGACCCATTCACAATCCCAATAACTGTTACCTCTACAAACATTTATACAGGTGGACAAACATATTACTACTGGCTAACCTGCTGGGATTTATCAGAAAACGAATCACACCGGTCTGCAATGACTGACTCATATGCGAATATTTACTTCTGTAATGAAACCGCACCTAAGACCAATATCGCAATCCCACCAACAATCAACAGCATCATTTATAAAGAAAACAACTCGTTTGGTGATGATGTATATTTTGATATTGTTCGGCTGACTGACGACGAGAAAGGCAAGGTGTTAAGGGCATACACATTCCTGCCTAGAAAAGCCAGCAGCCAGGAAGTTGTTACAGGGCTGCTATTCTCCAGAGCGCTTGCGGATATAAAGATATCATATGAAGTTTCAGGTGGAATTGTTGGCGCACCTGCACACGCACCAATCACTGCGGATAAGGCAACCGATAATCTCGCACTATTCTGGTATAATGGTGTAGAATGGATAAAAGTCGGCGGTGAGGTGGATACTCAACAGCAGACGGTTTCTGTGAAGACCAAGAAAGGCGGTAAATATCAACTTCGTCAGTCGTTGCGGTCTCAAAAGTTTGCACTTACAAGTGTATATCCAAGAATATTCTCGCCTAACGGTGACGGCTGGAATGATGTTGTTAATTTTGTGTATGAAGGTAACGATACCGGTATTTCAGGCAAGGTGTATGATATCAACGGCGCATTCGTATCAGATATGATAAAAGGTGATACTGGCGATTCGTTAAGATGGGATGGTAAGAAAGATGGTAAAGCGGTGCCCTCAGGCATCTATATATATCAAATAGAAGCAGATGGGAAAGTGGTTAACGGAACTGTGGTGGTAGCGAAATAACGACAGCGATTAAGCGATTAAGTAAAAAAATGGTTAAAATACTCAACCAGATACTAAAAAAAGTGGTCAAGTGGCTAAGTGGTCAAGTGGTTAAGTGGCTAATAAACTTCAAGTTGTTAAGTGACTATGTGATTAAGTGGTTAGTTTCTACTAATCACTTAACCACTTATTCACTTGTTCACTCAAACACTGCCTTTTTGGGGGCGGGCACGGAAGTCCTTCGGGGGAAGAATTTCTTGTTGCCCGTTCCCTATACAATTTGCGGGTGGGCATGGAGGTTCTCGTTTTCTTCGGGGGAAGAACACAGACAGCCTGCCCATCCGCTTACAGATATACAAGATACGAGAACAAAGATACGAGCCTGAAGCAAAAACTCATATCTCATATCTCATATCTGTATTTACCGGGCGGGCACGGAAGTCCTTTCTTCGGGGGAAGAAAGAAATCGGCGTTTAAACGCCGACTACTCTGTGCCCTGCCCGGAAATGGGGACGGAGGAAACTTTTCTACGCCACTTTAGTGGCGGTATAACCGAAACTGAAGTTTCGTAGAAAGAAAAAGAATTAGAAAAATAAGAAAATGGTTAAAATACTTAACCAGATATTAAAAAAAGTGGTCAAGTGGTTAAGTGGTCAAGTGGTTAAGTGGCTATATAGCTTTTTACTAATCACTTATTCACTTATTCACTTATCCACTTGCATCTATGGCGCGTTTGATGAACTGAATATCGGCGCCAGACCACAGGGTATGGCAGGCGCATTCACCGCTATCGCAGACGATACCAATGCGCTGTTCTATAATCCAGCTGGAATCTCGCAACTAAAAAAATCAGAATTCACATCCAATTACGGTCGGCTGTTCTTAGGGCTTGATGATAATTCTGCTATCGGGTCGTCATTCGTCGGCTATGCGCATCCGCTTGAAAAATACGGAACACCCGGTATCTCGTGGTATAATTTAGCGCTTTCTAATCTGTATGATGAAACCGCAATATCTGTATCATACTCGTATCCGTTTACCAAAGATTTCTTGGCAGGTGTCTCAGTAAAGAACCTATCCAGAAAGTTTGGTAGTGATTTATATACCGAGACGGCAAGAAACGATATAACCGACGAGACAAGGTCTGAAAACGGCAAAACAAACGACCCTGTGTTTGATAACGGCAAAAAATCAACAGTATACAGCGGTGATTTGGGACTAATGTATTTGTATTCTAAAAATGTATCTATTGGCTTTTCGGCAAGAAATTGCACAACACCTGATATCGGGCTAACAGATAGTGATAAAATATCAGCAGTATATCGGCTGGGCTGTGCCTACAAAGGTGGAAGAAGAAACGATTACTTGTTGTCGGTTGAAGCGGTCAATAAAAACAGCGATATCAATTTCTTAACTGGCGGTGAAAAATGGTTCTCAGCAAAAACGATTGCGTTACGGGGTGGCTTAACTATCGGTAGCAGACGCTGGACAACTATTTCACTCGGCACTACTTTACGGCTTGAGAATCTATCGGTTGATTACGCATTCCTGTGGCCTTTATCAGGTATAAAAGATGTACTCGGGACACATAAAATTGCACTGACTATCAAATTGGGTAGACCTAAACTGACTAAAGAAGAACAGGCGTTTTTAGAGGAACGGGTAGAAAAAATCAAAGCAGAAGAAACAGCCAAGAAAGCACTGTTAGAAAAAGAAAAATTCCAGAAAGAAGCAGAACGAATAAAATTGGATACTGCAAAAAAAATAGAAGAGGCAAAACGGGCTGAAGCAGAAGCAAAACGACAACGGCAAATGTTGGCATTACAGGAAGCAGAAATGGAAAGAATGCGACAGAAAGCAGAATTAGAAAAAGCATTCAAGGACTCTATGCTGGACTATCAGAAACGGGTTTCAGCAGGTGCAGAAGTTTCAGAACGGCTTTTACTACTTGACAAATTGATAAAAAAATACGATAATAAAGGGATAGATATTTCAGATGCGACAAAAGAACAAGATGCAGTTATGGAACTCCAGCGGACTGCTAAAACGGATTATACTGCATCCATAACATATTACAGACGCTTAAAAGCAAGAGGCGCCACACCGGCCCAACGGCAAACATTATTGCTAAGAATTGTTGAAAAGTATAAAGGGAAAGGAATAGATATCTCAGAAGCAGAACGAGAGTTAGAGACAATAAAATAAAGACAGGTTAAAGGGATAAATAAAAGGTTAAAATTAAAGGTATAAAGTTAAAATTACAGCAAAACATTTTGACCTTTAACCTTAAACTTTTAATCTGCTGTTTTAACCTTTAACCTTTAACCTGATTTTGTTATGACCATAAAAAACCGACTGATTGGTTCTTTTTCATTGATGATTGCTATCGTTGGGATTATGGCAATCATTTTATTTGTCCAGGGTAAAGCACAGCGATACTATCTCAGACAATCGGTACAGAATTATTCATTCAGTGCAGGTATCCGCGAGATACAGTACTATCTTGAAAAATCTGCATCTGCATATGATTTCTATCTTGTTCTGTCAGATATATCAGAAAAAAACAGGTTTTTAGAATACTCAAAGTTGTTAACTGAAAAAACAAATAATTATATCAACGAATTAAAAAATTTCAAAGTCAGCAAGACGGAATATAATAGTTTTCTGGAAATAGCCGAAAATAGTGAACTGCTTACTACAAAATGGAAAAATAGCTTCGCTATCTATGAGAGTGGTAGTAGAGGAAAAACAAAAGTGCTTTCAGCAGTTGACGAAAATATACTGCCACATTTTAATAAACTAAAAACTGAACTTGCCTGTATCTATCAAACAAAACTAAAAGCATTTAAGTCAGCAGAAACAAAATCATTAGTAATAGCGAAAATAAACTTTTTGATATCTGCCGGATTCTCTGTGCTCGCAGTTGTACTTGCAGCGATTCTATCAGTTATTCTGTTTCGGTCTATCTCGCATCCATTAACCAAACTTAAAGAAGGCGCTGCCAGAATAGGTGCAGGTAATTTTAATTCCGAGATACAACTTTCTGGCGGTAAAAATAATGAACTAACACTATTGGCTGATGCGTTTAATAAAATGGCACAAAACTTAAAAGTGAAAGAAACACAAATTATACAAATGGACCGAATGGCTTCTTTAGGTCAACTTGCAGGCGGTATCGCACACGAACTTAATAATCCATTAACCGGCGTTTTAGGTCAGTCCCAGATAATACTTGAAAAATTACCACAAGCCGACCCGTTAAGAGATACACTTGAAAAAATTACACGTGCGGCAGAACGATGCCGAAAAATAACAAAAGGGCTTTTAGATTTTGCACGACAGAAGGATTACTATTTTGAACCTACTGATATCTCTAAAGTGGTTGATTCATCGCTTGAAATCTGTTCCTCTGATATCGCTGCTTCAAATATTCATATCATCAGAAATTATAGAACAAATATCCCAAAACTAAAAGTTTCTATACCACATATCCAGCAGGTCTTCCTGAATATAATTACAAATGCAATACATTCTATGCCGGCTGGTGGCACGTTGACAATCACAACAGAAGCAAGAAGCAAGAGTCAAGAAGCAAGAAATCAGAAGTTAGAATCTGACATCTTGCCTCTTACTTCTTGTATCTTGGTTTCATTCAAAGATACAGGCATAGGGATTCCTAAAGCGAATATAGACAAAATTTTTACACCGTTTTTTACAACAAAAGAACCCGGTAAAGGAACCGGGTTAGGACTCGCTATTTCTTACGGGATTGTTCAACGCCATAACGGCACCGTGATGGTTTCAAGCGAAGGCGAAAAAAAAGGCGCAACATTCACAGTAAAATTACCTATCTAAAAAATGGGGACGGAGGAAAATATGTTAGTAAAAAACAATAGATGGCTAGTGCTGTTTTTCCTATCTACCTATCTACCTATCTACCTATCTACCTATCTTCGTAGCGACGGTTTCAAACTTGATGAAACAAAACCTAAAATTATTACACCAAATGGTGACCATAGAAATGATATCTTAATCATCAAATGTACAGATGAAACTTCAGGCGGTGTCCAAATTACAGCAAGAATACTTACATTAAACGGTGCTTTTGTTATTGATATGCATGTTAATAATATCAGTGATCCATATAACCCTTTAATAACATGGGATGGTAAGAAAGATGGTAAGACGGTGCCCTCAGGCATCTATATATATCAGATAGAGGCAGAAGACAAAGTGTTTAACGGAACTGTGGTGGTAGCAAAATGAACAATAAAAAATTGTGTAATGTGTTATGTGTAATGTGTTATGTGATAAAGGTATTAGTATTTGTTCATTTCACATTTCACATTTCACATTTCACAAATCTTTATGGTGCGTTTGACGAATTCTCGCCCGGCGTTAGACCCGCAGCATTAGGTGGCGCATTCATTGCAATTTCCGACGACGCTAATGCGGTTTTCTATAACCCCGCAGGACTCTACCGAATAACACAAAACGAGCTTTTAGCATCACTAGGTCGGCTTTATGTTGGATTAGACGATGAGTCAAACATTTCTAATTCGGTTGTCTCATACCTGAACCCGTTCGGGAAATACGGTACCGCCGGGCTGGGTATGTCTACACTTTCATTATCCAGCTTGTATACTGAAAAAATTATCTCGTTTTCTTACGGATTACGGCTTGTTCCTAAATTAGGCATCGGATTAACTATGAAATCGCTTTCGCATGAATACGGCTCTGATACATACACAGAAAATGCAATTGATGATACTGGAAATGCATTGGGCGAACCAGACCCGGTGTTTGAAAACGGGAAACTTAAATCTCAACTATCATCTGATTTCGGACTGTTTTATAGACCTGAGTCAAAATACAATTTAGGACTTGTTATCCAGAATCTTAATTCGCCTGATATTGGATTAAAGGAATCTGATAAGGTAGAAAAAACTAGCCGAGCCGGTTTTGCATATACATCAAAACGGGCTAATTTAGCTGTTGAAGTTATGTCAAGAAACGATAAGACCAATTTTATTGCCGGGTTTGAAAAATACTTCTTAAAAGACGGAATAAAAATATTCGCATTACGCGGTGCGCTGACTTTCGGTAGCGATACTTTACGACGATTCTCTATCGGATTCGGGTTAGACCAAAAAAAATACCGGCTTGATTACGTATTCCTTTATCCATTGGTAGGAATCAATGATATGTACGGCAGCCATAAAGTATCCTTTTCAGTGCTGTTCGGTCCTATACCAAAAGTTGAGCAACTTGCAGCCGAATTCCCGCCTGAAATTGAAATAGAAGAAAAACTGGCTGTTGAAGAAAAACTACCCACTACACCATCTGTACCACTACCAACTGTAAGAGCAATTACAGACAATGACCGACTCGCATCAGAACTTTTAATAAAAGATACACAGTACGCCTACCGAAAAGGATTGTATGCAAAAGCAACTGAAAACATCATCCGAGCAATTGGTTTGGACCCTGATAACCAAGGTGCTCGCACAATCAACAAGAAACTCCAACCTATCGCATCAATTATCCGTGAAAAAACTGAATCAACAAAAACTGCTAAAATTGTACGAAAAGGCATCACAGCATATCTGGAAAATAATCCGGAAATGGCAGTTAATGCTATCCGCTATGCAACTGAACTATCTCCAGACGATATCGCACTTCAACAGGTGTTTGAACTGATTGCCAAAGAATATCCGGAAACCGCCTCGCAAGAAAAATCAATCCCGGGGTTAACACTTGTAGATAAAAAACTTCAGCAGGCACTTGAAAATATCTATGCCGGCAAATATGTCCAAGCAATCGCAGAATGTAATACCGTGTTAGAACTCGAAGAAGATAATGTTACAGCATTACAACGACTCGGCTCTGCATACTTCGCTATTGGCGATGTTGAGAAAGCAAGAGCCGCATGGAGAACTGCACTAAAATACGACCCAAATAATCCGCAAATTCTGGAATTCTTACAGGAAAAACCAGCCGCTACACCGATACCAAAAATAGAAAAACCAAAAAGTTATGTCGTCCAGAAAGGCGACTCGCTACCTGATATCGCACAAAAAGTGTATGGCGATAAATCACAATGGCGAAAAATTTATGATGCAAACCGCGATAAACTGAAAAACCCATACTCACTATTTATTGGACAGGAGTTGACAATCCCATAAAAATTTTGTATAATAAATTTTTGAATGAAACACGAATAAAGACAAGTATCACGAATTAACCCGAATAACTGCAATGTCTTATTCGTGAAAATCCGTGATAGTATTCGTGATGTGTTATTTGTGATTTTTATGAAAAAAATACTGATTGTTGACGACTGCCCTGAAACACGAGAGTTAATCCGATTTACACTTACTCAGCAAAATTATGAGGTTATTGAAGCAGGTGATGGCGAAGAAGCACTAACCAAAATATCTGCAGAACATCCTGATTTGATAATACTTGATATCATAATGCCGAGACTTGATGGCTACACATTAGCAGAAAAATTAAAAGAAAACAAAAAAATTGCAAAAATACCAATCATTATTTCTACATTTAAATTTAAACTAAAAAGCGTTTTTGAACTGAATAAAATTTCGCAGGTCAAAGATTTTATAGAAAAACCATTCCTGCCTGAACATCTTGTAGAAAAAGTTAAAAATATTCTTGATAATGAAACTGAATAGATTTTATCTGTGTTTATCTGTGTTATTTATCTGTGGTTATCTGTGTTATGCACAAACTGCAGAGGACTATTTTTTTTCAGCAGGCAAAAAATATACCGACGGGAATACAGAAGCCGCTATCACTGATTTAGAACAAGGACTGAAACTGAACCCAATAGATACTCAGGCAAAAGATTTTTTAGCTCTCTGCCTGAATGAAATAGCATTAAAATACTATATCAAAGGCGATTACCAAACCGCAATGCCGTATTTGGAAAAATTGATAAAACTGTTCCCGGATCCTGAAGTAACTAAAATGTACGAACATGCTAAAAAGGTGATAGAAACTATACCTAAAGGATTACCAGGTGTACCACCAAAACAGGAACTACCACGACCACCTGTTATTCCAGTTGAAAAAACGGTTACTAAAGCAAAACTGCAAATAGAAAAACAAAAAGAACAACTTGCAGCACAGAAAATAAAAAAAGGTGAAGAAGGAAAAATAACAGAATTAAGAAAAGAAATGTTAAATGAGGTTCTATCAAAAGCAGAACAGCAACTCACACGACTGTCAAGCGACCTGCAGCAAACTGAAGAAAGAATAATCAGCAACCTTGCTAAACAGCAGAAAGAACTTAAACGAACATATTTTGTATACTCTTTAGGTGTGGTGGTTGCATTGGCTGGTTTTATCTTTTTGATTGTCTCAATCTCGTCATATATCAGCCATAGACGATTAAAAGCATTCCAAGAAAAATTATATCTGCAAAAAGGTATGGCATATGGTTCTGAAGGAGAACCAGTGCTTACATATGATTCTGCAGAAGTAAAAGAAATAATTGATGAAATAGATACACGGGCTAAAAAATTAGCTGCAATTGAATCCATAAATGCAGAACTGGTTTCTGAAAAAGATTTAGCACTCGGCGAAAAATTATTACAGCCTTTCATAGAAGATGAAGATGTAATCGTTAAAATAAAAGCATATCAATCAATGTGGAAATATAATGCTGCTAAAACAATAGAAAATATTAAAATGATGCTGAATAGTCCTGATATATCTGTAGTAAAAAACGGGCTTGAAATTCTACAGGGTATTGAAAGTCCTCAGGTGGCTGAATTACTGCTGGAAGTGAAGACGGAAAGTGAAGAAATAAAAAAAGAGATTATAAAAGTAATCTCAGGTATACTGGAAACTAAAAAGGATTTTCTATCTGCTTCACTATCACAAAAAATTGAACAATTTATTGCTGATACCAAAAAGAACTGGGTTGTTTCATAGCAGTTATTCGTGTGGTATTCGTGATGTGTGCCGTTATTCGTAAACAATTCGCGTTTTTCAAAAAAGTACTTGACAAAATACTAATTTTTTGTTATACTGTTTTTAAAGAAGTAGAAAGTATTGCGTAATGTGAGAGGTGGCTTATGACCTTGGCACAATTGATGTTTGCTTTATACTTTGCATTTCTTGGCGCTTATCCGTCAATTGTCTTGTTCAGGGTATTAAAGCAGAATGGCAGAGTGTTGAACAAGTTAGATGAAGGATTCAGGCTGATTGGTTCTAAAATGGATGAAGGTTTTAGAAGAATGGATGAAGGCTTTAGAAGAATGGATGAAGGCTTTAGAAAAATGGACGAAAGAGCAGAACAGAGGCACAAAGAGGCAATGCAGCAACATCAGGACATAGTTGAATTTCTGAAGCAAAACCAAGAGATTATGAAAAAAGGGTTTGGAGAATTGATTCAACAACAGGTAAGCTAACGGTTTCAAACTCGCAAGATAAAAAGCACAAGAGCAGAAGAGCACAGAATAACGGCAAGTTAAAAGGAGGGAACAAAAATGGCTCAGGAAAAAACAGCACAAGAAAAAGATAAGGTTATCGCGTTAAGAAGCACGATGGATTCGGTCAAGCAGTCGTTTGCATTAGAACTTGCACGACAGCGAGAGCGGTTTTCTAAAGAACTGGATGCTAAAGATAAAGAGATAAAATCACTCAAGGCACAGATTGATGTTCTGAATTTTGACCTGCAAGAAAAAGCGAAAAAATCAGAACGGACTATAAACGAGCATTTAGAAAATATACGGTCTTTAGAAAGTCTAACTAAACAATTACAGAACCTGCTCGCAGGCAAAGAAACCGAAATTGATACACAGCAGAAAAGAATGACAGAACAGAAACTGAATTATGAGAAACAAATAGACGAGCAGAATGTTAAAATAGAAACATTGCATACAACAATTCGGAAATTAGAAGAAGAATCATCGCTGATCAAAAGCCGACTGCAAGACGAGCAGAACAAATGGGATGAAATCCTGCAGATGAAAGAGAAAGATTTTAATGTGCTGAAACGTGAGATGGAGAAAAAAATCAAAGAATGGGAAGCAGAATATCAAAAGGGTGAATCAGAAATACAGATTGTGCGTGATAGACGGAATCAATTAGAAGAAGAATTGAAAAAAGCAGGCGACCGAATGAAAGAACTAGAACTTGAGTACAAAGAACAAATCTTTGCAAAAGATAGAGAAATTCAGGCGTTGAAAGATACGCTTGATTCAAACGAAAAATCATGGCAACGACGTCTGGGTGATATAGAAATAGATAAATGGAAACAGGAAGTAGATGCAATGATAAAATCAGCAAATACATCACTGGCTGAAGAAAGATCAACAGAAGAAGAACCAAAATGATACAAAATGAAAAAAATATGTACATACCTTTTTTTACTTTACACTTTACACTTCACACTTTACACTTTACTTTACAGTGTTGATAACATAGACCGTGAAAAACTAACACTGGAAACCAATATTGAAAAACGAATAACAGACGCACTTTCTAAATTATTAAGCCCACAGGATTTTATCGTTATCGTAAATATAGAGCCAATTATAGAAGAACTGGCAAAAGCAAAACCAAGAGAAAAACTTCAAATTGAACAATTAACTTCACCAGCAGAAACAAAAAAAATTACTAAGGACTATATCCTGCCAGGTGTACCAACCAAAAAAAACCTGTTAGAAGAAGAACAAAAGAAACCAGCAGCAGCACCTGTGCAGGTGATTGTGCCACCGGCTGAAAAAGAAATAGAAACATTAAAAAAGTTTATCAAAAAAATTACTGTCACAATAAAATTTGATAGAACTATACCCGATACGATTGTCGCAGAAGCACGAAAACTAATTACAGGGCTTGTTAATTTTAATACCACACGGGGTGATTCGCTGGTAATTGAAAAAACCGAATTTTATAAAAAAAATATACCATGGTGGCAAACAATCGCAACTTTGCCGTCAGTTCTGTGGATATCAGGAGTCCTTTTATTTGCATATTTTTTGTTTGGACCGCTGAATGTATTTTTTAAACATCTCGTTAGCACACTCTCTACTAAACCTGCTACACCAACACCTTCTTTGGATAATTTGATACCACGACAACCAGCCGGCGGTGGCGGTGGTGTCGGCGGTGGGTCGCTTGTAATGTCGCTTGACGACGGAAAATCGGGTAAGCCAAAACTGTTTTCGTTTGTTAATGAAGGCAACATCAGAAACCTGGCATATCTGTTAAAAGATGAATCACCAGAAAGAGTAGCACTGGTGTTAAGTTATCTGAAAAGTGACTGGGCATCGTTTGTGTTATCACAACTACCTGCTGACTTACAATCAAAAGTAGCAGTTGAACTTGGCTCTGTAAAACAACTTGAACCTGATGATGTTGAAATAATGGAGTTAGAACTTAAAAAGAAAATTGATTACCTTATTGGCGGTGCTGCGGAAATTATTGAACTCTGTGAACGGTCTGATAAACAAACCGCAGAACATATTTTGTCTGCATTAGCTGTCTCAAATCCGCAACTATTTGAACAGGTTAAATCACAACTGCTTGAGATAAATGATTTGAACTATATTGATTCTATTGGGTTAAGGATACTTTTCAGAGAGATACCACTACCATCATGGGCAATCGGGTTGAAAGCAGCAAACAAATCTACACGCGAAAAAATACTGAAAACACTACCACAGGGCGCCGCTGAAATGTTAAAACAGGAAATAGAACTTAACCAGATGGTTCCACAGATAAGAATTAACGAAGAAGAACGAAAAATTATACTTATAATGAGACGGTTCAGAAATGAGGGCAGAATTACAATTGTTAAGGGAGAAAAGGGTGGCGAGATACCTCAAGAAAAACAACCAGAAGTAAAACAAGAATCTGGAATTACAATAGAGAAAGAGAAAACAGAAACAGAAACCAGAGAAAAACGACTCGCAAGAATAAAAGAACGACTCCGACAGAAACCACCACCACCTGAAGAAATAGAGCCAGTCCCAACACTAACAGAAGATGAAACAGAACCTATCCTGACTCCGTCAGTTGAGGAACAACCTTCCTCCCCACCCGCTCCTGAGGAATTAAAGACAGAACCCAGAGAAAAACGACTCGCAAGAATAAAAGAACAACTCCGACAGAAACCACCACCACCTGAAGAAATAGAGCCAGTTCCAACACCAACAGAAGAAGAAACAGAACCTATCCTGACTCCATCAGTTGAGGAACAAACACTCGCACCCGAAGAACTAAATACAGAAACCAGAGAGGAACGACTTGCAAGAATAAAAGAACGATTAAGAAAAGAAAGAGGAATATAACGGGTTAGTTGCGTTTGTTGGGTTTATTGGGTTTGTTGAGTTGAAAACCAAATGAACTCAATGAACTCAATAAACTCAAAAAACTTAAAGTGGATATTCTAACAATAGTTGGGTTAGTAATTGGGTTTAGTGCGGTTTATTATGTAATGTATCATGGCGGGATTGTAGAATTATTGATAAATCCTTTAGCCGCTGTGCTTGTGTTTGGTGGCACATCGGGTGCAGTACTAATTGGTGTGCCGTGGACACAACTAAAAACTGCACTGCGAGCATCACTGTTTGTATTATTCCCTAAAAAAGTCAGACAGCAACCTGAAATTATAATTAACCAGTTGATTATGCTCTGCGAAAAAGCAAAAAGAACCGGTGTGGATTCTTTACAGGAAGATATTCCATCAATGGAAGATAGATTTTTGAAAGAAGGACTGCAAATGCTGATTGATGGGTTGGCACCGGATTTAATCCGAGACAATTTAGAAACTGAAATCGTTTTTATCCGTAGACGCCACAACGCAAACGCAGGCGTGTTTAGAACTATGGGCACACTCGCACCTATCTTCGGGCTTTTAGGTACACTTATCGGCGTAGTCCAGGTGCTCAAAAATCTCGCAGACCCAAAAACAATGGGCGCATCTATGGCAATCGCTGTAACTACAACTTTCTATGGAATCTTTTCAACTAATTTTGTGTTCCTGCCAATCGCATCAAAACTGAATGCACTATCAGAATCTGAAATTCTATCTAAAGAAGTCGTTATTGAAGGAATACTATCAATCCAAGCAGGTGATATTCCGCTTATCTTACGAAAAAAACTGGCAGCATATCTCGCATACAGAACAAGAAAATAAAAAGGAACCGAATGCTGTTCTGCGTCTGTTCTGTGTTTTAGTTCCGCGTCAGTTTGGCGGTTTTCTATGGAAAAAAAATTCAAAAAAATTACCTTCTGGGGTGGAGAACGCGCAACAACACCAATCTGGCTTACTATCTATTCTGATATGATGACAAACCTGATGCTGTTCTTTTTGATGCTATGGGCGTTAACCCGAGCAACACTGGAAACCCAGCGTATTGCACAGATGAGTTTTGTGACAACTTTTGGTAGAGGTAGACTGGATATAAAAATAGTAAAAAAAGAACAACAAATACCGCCTGATTTTGAAAAAATAATCAAAACAGAAACTACAGCACAAGGTATCCGAATCGTGTTTGATACACCTGTACTGTTTGATTTAGGTAGCGCGGTCTTGAAAGAACAAACAAAACAGCCACTTGAAAAACTGGCTACCTGGCTTTCTGATGTGCCATATAAAGTTATTATAGAAGGACATACGGATAATATACCAATCAAACGGGAATTGAGATACTCGTCTAACTGGGAACTGTCATTAGATAGAGCACGCAGTGTTGTAAAATTCTTTCAGAAAAAAGGTATCAACCCGAAACGACTGTCAGTAGCCGGCTACGGCGAATACCAGCCACTATATCCAAATAATACAGCACAGCATAGAGCGTTAAACCGCCGAATAGAATTGTATATCCTCTATAAAGACGAACTATGAGAACTAAAAAAACAGTATTTTTTGGCAGACGATTTGGCGAGTCAGCTGAATTAGACCCGAATATGTGGATTGTATCTTACGGTGATATGATGACAAACCTGATGATGTTTTTCTTGCTGCTGTTCGCATTAACCCAAGCATACCAGAAAGCAACCCAAGTTTCAGAAAATATGCTGATTGTGAAAAAATTACAGCAGTTCGGTAAAGTAAATGTATCTATTGATAGAATAAATGTTACACTATCACAAGATATAATTTTTAAGCCGGCATCCGCAGAACTTAAACCTGAATTTGTAAAAATATTACAGGAACTTATACCGGAATTACAACAAATACCAGGCGAGATTATTGTGGCAGGTCATGCGGACTCTAAACCTCTATACGGCGGTAAGTATAAAGATAACTGGTTTCTGTCCGCAGCACGAGGCTGGAGCGTCGGTAGTGAACTGCTCAAAAACGGGCTTGAACCTAAACGATTGCAGGTTCGTGGTTATGGCGAGTTTAATCCAGTCGCATCAAATAAAACTGAACAAGATAGAGCAAAAAATAGACGGATTGAAATCTGTATTATGCGAATTAAAAAAGAATTACCAAAAAGATTTATCTACTATAAAACAACTGGCGAAGAGAATATATCTGAAATCGTAAAAAAGTTCCTGGGAACTGAAGAACATACCGATAAAATTCGGCAACTCAACCCTGATAAAATTGATAACTCCGGTAAAGTGGTTAAAGATACAGAACTCCTAATCCCTTATCAACCATAATACCACTACACCAATCTTTTTGGAGGTTGGGACAGGCTTGTTCAGGAGCAATCGCCTTATTGGTTAAGTGCATTGCCTTAACCTCCAGGACAAATGTTCTAGTAAATTCAAATCATGTAAGGATGTTTTCTGTATTTCACTTTTCTGAAATTCTGAAATTCTGAAATTTGCCTTATTGCTAAAAGTGTTCGCTTTACCGATTACGGCTCCGATTTATCGGAGCCGACTATTTACTATTCGCTATCCTATGACACTCTACCTTGTTGACGGGAATTCCTATATCCACCGCGCATACCATGCTATCCGAAATCTTACTACATCCAAAGGCGAGTTGGTAAATGCTGTGTATGGTTTTACCAGAATGCTATTAAAAATTTTAAAACAGTATAAACCCGATTATATCGCGGTCTGCTTGGATTATCCTGCACCTACCTTCCGACATAAAGAGTTTTCAGAATATAAAATGCACCGAAAAAAAACAACAGATGAACTAAAAAACCAGTTCCCGTATATAAAACAAATTATGTCTGCACTAAACCTGACAGTCTACGAAAAGGAAGGTTACGAGGCAGATGATTTGATAGCAACTATATCTTCTAAAGCAAAAAAACAGCCACTTATTGAAACAGTGATTGTTACAGGCGATAAGGATGCATTGCAACTTGTGGATGAAAAAGTTAAAGTCCTGAATGAACCTAAAGATATTTTGTATGATAGAGACGAGGTTATCAAAAAATTGGGAGTTGCACCTGAAAGAGTAGTTGATTTTTTAGCGCTGTCAGGTGATACAGCTGATAATATACCCGGTGTGCCCGGTATCGGCGAAAAAACTGCTGCCAAAATTATCCAGCAATTCGGTAGTATAGAAAATATCTTGAAAAATTATATGCTAATTAACGGGAAAGTTAAAGACCTGATTGCTCGGCATTTTAATTCAGCAATCCTGTCAAAAAAATTGGTAACACTTGTAAACGATATACCGATAGAAATTGATTTTGAGCAGTTAAAGCCTAATGCACCTGATAATAAAAAATTTATAGATATCTTGCGACGGCTGGAATTCTTTTCATTGATACCGGAAATGGGGACGGAGGAAAAGGGGGGAATAGAGACAGCGGGAAACTATAAAATAGTGTCGGCTGAAAACGATTTAAAAAAACTTGTAGAATATATAAAAACAAAAAATGAATTCGCATTCCTTGTCTCTAATGCTGGCTGGTGTCTGTCCTGTCAAAAAAATACAGGATTCTATATCCCACTCAGTCATCAAACATTGAGTTCTACAACGCAATTCCACCTATTACCTGTTGAAATGGTTGTCAGGTATCTCACACCATTGTTTGAAAATAATAATATCGTTAAAATTACGCATAGTATAAAATCACAATTGTCTTTTTTGTATAAATACGGTATCTTGTTCAACTCGTTCGGAAATGTTTTTGATACTGAAATCGCGTCCTACCTGCTGAACCCATCTCGGAAAAATCATTCATTAGTAGAGATTGGAATTGAATATCTTGGAACTAAACTGGATGATTTTAATGGTAATCCTGAAAATATAGAGGTCCAGGAAGCAAAAGATATTTTTGGCAAAAAGACAAACTTAATTTTACAATGTTCGCAAATGCTTACATCTGAACTTTCAGACAAAAAATTGTTGCCGCTTTTTCAGAATATTGAAATGCCATTAACCGAAATTCTGTATAAAATGGAAAAAACAGGTATTAAACTGGACGATAAATACCTGAGAAGTTTAGCACACGAATTTTCAGAACAACTTCAGCAACTGGAAAAAATGATATTCTCTATGGCTGGTGAAGAGTTTAATATAAACTCACCAAAACAACTTGCATATATCCTGTTTGATAAACTCGGGCTTCAGCCTGTAAAAAAAACAAAAACAGGCTTCTCTACCGACGAAGAGGTTCTTTCAATACTCGCCCAAACCGCAGAACTGCCTAAATTGTTGTTAAATTATCGCGAAATATCAAAATTAAAATCAACCTTTATAGACGCATTGTTAGAAAAAATCAATCCACAAACAAAACGACTCCATACATCGTTTAACCAGACAATTACATCAACAGGTCGGCTATCATCATCAGAACCGAATCTGCAAAATATACCTGTTAAAACGGAATTAGGCAAAAAAATTAGACGCGGCTTCGTTGCAGAAACAGGCTATATTCTGGCATCGTTGGATTATTCTCAAATTGACCTGCGAGTGCTCGCACATATCACAAAAGATAAAATGCTCTGTGAAGCATTCCAGAAAGGCGGAGATATACACATATCAACCGCATCAGAGGTCTTCGGATTAAAAAAAGAAGAAATTACTGCTGAGATGCGAAACCGAGCAAAAGGTATAAATTTCGGTATCGTCTACGGACAACAGGCATGGGGACTTTCACAACAATTAGGAATTACAACTGAAGAAGCACAAAAATATATTGACCAGTATTTTGGAAAATATAGCGGTGTAAAAAACTGGATAACCGAAACAATAAAAAATGCGAGAGAAACAGGTTTTGTAACAACACTGTTAGGTAGAATCAGATACCTGCCTGAAATAAATAGCCAAAACCAGCAGATGCGTGCATTCGCAGAACGAACAGCAATCAATACGCCGATTCAAGGCACAGCCGCTGATATTATAAAAGTCGCAATGATAAACATAAATAAAAGATGCAAGATGCAAGATGTAAGATGCAGGATGTTGGTTCAGGTTCATGACGAACTTTTGTTTGAAATTAAGGATAATGAAATCAATACATTCATTCCAATGATAAAAACCGAAATGGAACATTCTCTTAAACTTGATATTCCTGTAGTTGTAGATGTAAAAATTGGCAAAAATTGGGCTGATTTAGAGATAATTAAAAATGAAAAATGAAAAATGAAAAATTCAAAATTATTGGGCTTACTGGTGGGATTGCGTCTGGTAAAACAGCGGTATTAAACGAGTTCAAAAAACTCGGGATTAAAACAATCTCGTGCGATAAAATAACACAACAGGTTTATAAATGGACAAATGTCCAGATAAGAATTAAGAAACTTTTCAGAACACTTAATAGAAAAAAAATTGCAAAAATTGTTTTTTCAGATTCTGTAAAACGAAAACAACTTGAAAAGATTCTTCATCCTGCAATTATTAAAGAACTTAATCACTTAATCACTCAATCACTTAATCACTTGATTGTTGTTGATGTGCCACTTTTGTTTGAAGCGCATCTTGAAAGAATGTTCAATAAAATTATTGTCGTTTATTGTAAAAAAAATCAGCAAATTGAACGATTGATGAAACGGGATAAAATCACAAGAACTGAAGCAGTAAAAAGAATAACTTCGCAAATGCCACTTTCTAAAAAAATAAAATCTGCCGAGTTTGTTATCAAAAATACAGGACATCAGAAAAAAATAAAATCAGCAGTCAAGAAACTACTTGACAAAATAAAATTACGAATAACTAATCACGAATGTCATCACGAATTTTCACGAATAAAATCAGTACAGTTATTCGTGTCTTGTTCGTGATGTGTACTTTTATTCGTGAGCCGTTATTCGTGAATAAGGAGCGAAGCGATTATGGAACAGACCACCAAAACGGATATTTCTGCACTATCAAAAAAAAGTATGGCAGAACTGACGACACTGGCAAAGGATTTGAAACTTGACGATATTGCTGGGTTAAAAAAACAGGAGTTGGTCTTCAAGATTTTGCAGGCACAGAGTACTCAAAACGGGCTTATGTTTGATGAAGGTGTCTTGGAAGTTTTACCGGACGGATTCGGATTCCTTCGGTCACCAAACTCAAATTATCTGCCCGGGCCTGAAGACATCTATATTTCACCATCACAAATCAAAAAATTTGCACTCAGAAAAGGTGATACCGTATCAGGTGAAGTAAGACCGCCTAAAGAAAACGAACGATTCCTGGCACTCTTGAAGGTTCAGGCAGTTAATAACGAAGATCCGGAAAAAATTAGAGAACGCGTGTTGTTTGATAATCTAACACCGCTTTATCCGGAACAAAAAATCAATCTTGAAACAAGAAAAGATGAAATTACAACTCGGTTGATGGATTTGCTAACACCTATCGGGAAAGGACAACGTGGACTGATTGTTTCGCCGCCTCGTGCAGGAAAAACAATGATACTTCAGAAAATCGCTAACGCAATAACTACTAATCATCCTGAAATACACCTGCTCGTCCTGCTGATTGATGAACGTCCGGAAGAGGTAACCGATATGCATCGTTCTGTAAAAGCAGAGGTGATTTCATCCACTTTTGATGAGCCACAGGATAGACATATACAGGTTGCAGAAATGGTTCTGGAAAAAGCAAAACGGCTCGTAGAACATAAAAAAAATGTCGTAATTCTGCTTGATTCTATTACGCGGCTCGCAAGAGCGTATAATGCTGCTCAGCCATCATCAGGTAGAGTGCTTTCAGGCGGTTTGGATTCTAATGCGCTACAACGACCTAAAAGATTTTTTGGTGCTGCCAGAAATATAGAGGAAGGTGGCTCTTTAACAATTATAGCAACCGCATTGGTTGATACCGGCAGCAAAATGGATGATGTTATCTTTGAAGAATTTAAAGGTACCGGAAATATGGAAATACATCTTGATAGAAAACTCGCTGATAGACGAATCTTTCCAGCAATAGATATAAACAAATCCGGAACCAGAAAGGAAGAACTTTTACTACTACCAGAAGTGCTAACTAAAATCTGGATTTTAAGAAAAGTGCTTACTCCAATGTCATCAGTTGAAGTAATGGAATTACTCATAGAAAAAATCTCGGCAACTAAATCAAATAAGGACTTCCTGAAATCAATGGAATTTTCACAGTGAAAATAATCTACTCAATCTTAATCTTAATCTCAATCCTGCCATCACACCTTTATTCTATATCCACAAAACCATTCTACGACGAACTACTAATCACAAAACTTGATGTTTCAACACAAACCGATTACGATTTTGTAAAACAACTTGATGAACTCGTACTGATAGACCATACCGTCAGAAAAAATGAAACACTCCAAACTATCGCCCGAAAATATGGAACTGATGCCGCTACAATAAGAGGTATCAATAATCTTGAAATAACAACATTGAAACCAAACCAAAAAATTTTGGTTATCAATAAAAAGGGCTATATTCATACTATAAAAAAGAACGAAACATTAAATACAATCTCAAAAAAATATAAAATATCTGCCGAGATAATCCTGGTTGCAAACGATTTTGAAGACGAAGATGAAATAGAATTTGAAACTGGCAGAAAACTTTTTATTCCTGGTGTAAAAATTCAGTTTGCTGAATTTATATGGCCTGTTGTGAACTGCCGTATCACAAGTAGGTTCGGATTAAGAAGACATCCGATTTTTAGAGATAAACGGTTTCACGAAGGTTTGGATCTCGCAAGATGGTACGGTGCACCTGTAAGAGCAGCATCTAACGGAAAAGTTATATTCGCTGGACGGGAACACGGTTATGGTAAAATGGTAATCATACGGCATAAAAACGGTTTCTCCACAAGATACGGACACCTCAGGTCTTACTTCGTAAAAAAAGGACAATTTGTAAAAGCAGAACAAACTATCGGAAGAATAGGCTCGTCCGGCTATTCCACAGGTCCCCATCTACATTTTGAGATAAGAAAATACGGCCGCCCAATGAATCCACTAAAATATCTCAGAAATCAATTCATTAGAAGGAAATGAAACTGAAAGCAAAAAATAAAATCCTGTTAATCCAGTCAAAGAAGTTTCAGTGTCTTCTGTGGCTTCAGTGGTCAAGTTAATAGGACGCAGATTTTCGCAGAAAAAACAGATTTAAAATTTATATTTTTATAATCTTCGTAATCTGCGTACATCTGCGTCCAAAAAAGGAAATTTCTATGCTTTTAAATTAAAATGTCAGTCGCCAAAGACAACCTAACTTGACTTTTTTGTTTGTTTTTGTATAATAGAAAAATAAGTGGGAGTCGTGAACTTGTTCAGGAATAGGAGAAAAAAATGAAAGAAGGAATTCATCCGAATTATGTAGAATGTAAAGTGGTCTGTGCCTGCGGAAATAGTTTTATTACAAGGTCAACTAAACCGGAAATAAAACTGGAAATATGCTCTAAGTGTCACCCATTTTTTACCGGCAAACAAAAACTGGTTGATACCGCCGGCCGGGTGGATAAGTTTTTATCAAGATATGCTAAAACAAGTGGTAAAACCGTAACAAGAAAACCAAAAGCAGTTATAATGAAAATAAAACCATTGAAAAAAATTAAAAAAGCAGTCCCGAAAGAGTTCTCTAAAAAAGGTAGATTAAAATATACAGGCACAAAAAAGGAACAAAAACCATCTCAAAATTAGCATACTGCAGTTGCATTAACAAAGGCAAAGTTTTTCTTTTTTGAGAAATCTTTGCTTTTTCAATTCTATGATTATAGAAAAATTAAAAAAAATTGAAAATGAATATCACGAGATAGAAAACTTGTTATCTAACCCGAATGTAATTGCTGATTCGCAAAAGTTGAAGGATTTGTCAAAACGAAGAAAAGAAATCTTGCCAGTTGCTGAAAAGTATCAGCAATATAAAAAATTAACACAGGAAATTTCACATATAAACGAAATTTTGGTATCAGATGATTTAGAAATGATTGAACTGGCAAAAACAGAATTGATAGAACTTGAACGAAAAAAAAATATGATTGAACTGGAACTTAAACAACTTCTGAAACCTCAAAGTCCACTTGATAAAAAAAATATTATTGTTGAAATCCGTGCAGCAGCAGGTGGAGAAGAATCATCACTGTTTGCTTCTGATTTATACAGAATGTATACACGATATGCAGAATCAAAAAAGTTTAATACGGAAATACTATCCGTGAGATCAACAGGGCTTGGCGGTATAAAAGAGATAATTTTCATAGTTGAAGGTAACGGTGCATATGGTCTTTTTAAGTATGAAAGTGGAACACATCGTGTTCAACGAGTACCAAAAACAGAAGCAGCCGGCAGAATCCATACCTCAACAGTCACAGTAGCAGTCCTTGTAGAACCTGATGAAGTAGAAGTTGAAATAAAGCCAACCGATTTGCGAATTGATACATACCGCGCAGGCGGACACGGTGGACAGTATCTCCAGAAAACTGATTCTGCTGTTAGAATTACGCATATCCCGACAAATACCGTTGTGGTATGCCAGGATGAACGGTCACAGTTAAAAAATAAACTAAAAGCAATGAAAATACTTAAAGCCCGATTATATGATACTATAAAAATTCAGCGACAACAGAATATTGATAATGATAGAAAAAAACAGGTTGGAACTGGTGAACGAAGTGAAAAGATAAGAACTTATAATTTTCCGCAGGATAGAATTACTGATCATCGGCTTAACGACAGTTTTCATAATATCCAGAATATATTAGACGGTAATATGGATATTATCATGGATAAATTCAAAAAAATAGAACTTTTATGAATACAATAGAGTTGTTAAACTATGGAAAAAAAATGCTCGGTAATAATCTGTTATATGATGCTCAACTTATCTTGGCACATTGCCTGAAATTAAAACCTGCAGAGGTCGTTTTGAACAGAAAGAATATAAAGACTAAACAAAAATATATGTACCAAAAAATGCTAAATAAACGAAAAAAAGGTATCCCAACAGCATACCTGCTCGGTGAAACAGAGTTTATGGGCTTGAAATTTTATATTGATAAAAGTGTTATGATTCCACGTCAGGAAACAGAGATTCTGGTTGAAACAGCAATTAAAATCGCTTTCCATCTCTCCATTTTAGATATAGGCACTGGCTGTGGAAATATCGCGATTTCGTTAGCAAAATACCTGCCAGATGCTAAAATAGTCGCAGTTGATATTTCTAAAAATGCATTAAAAATTGCTAAAAAAAATGCAAGATTACATAATGTATCAGGCAGAATTACTTTTTTGCAAAGCAACTTATTTAACCTTCTACCCTCTACCTTCTACCTTCTACCTTCTTTTGATTTAATTGTTTCTAATCCACCATACATAAAAACAGCAGAGTTAAAAAAACTCCAAAAAGAAATTTGGTATGAACCGAAAATTGCATTTGACGGCAGTTTTGACGGCTTAAAGTTTTATAGAAAAATTATTGCTGAGAGCAAAAAATATCTCAAAAAGAATGGTTGTCTTATGTTTGAAATTGGGTATCATCATTCCTCTGCAATAAAAAAAATTATGTTGGAAAATGGTTACAAAAATATTACAATAAAAAATGACTATTCTCAACAGCCAAGAGTAATTTATGGACAGAATTATAATTAACGGCGGCAAAAAATTATCCGGTACAGTAAAAATTAGTGGTGCTAAAAATGCTGCATTGCCAATACTTGTTGCTACATTACTTACCGACGATAAATGTGTTATTGATAATGTTCCGGAACTTGAGGATGTAAATACTGTATTGGCTTTATTAGAACAACTCGGTAAAAAAATAAAAAAAATAAAAAATCAGATAACCGTTTTGCCTTCCAGAAAAATAAAAACTAGCGCACCTGAAGAACTTGTCCGCAAAATGAGAGCATCTGTTCTCGTCGCAGGACCGCTTTTAGCAAGATTCAAAAAAGTGAAAATTCCACTGCCAGGCGGATGCGCAATCGGTATAAGACCAATCAATATCCATTTAGATGGATTCAAAAAACTGGGCGCTAATTACAGTATTATGCAGGGCTGTGTTATGCTAAATACAAAACGATTGACAGGTCGTAAAATTATACTGGATTTCCCATCAGTAGGTGCAACCGAAAATATCTTGATGGCAGCCACTTTGGCAGACGGTGAAACAATAATTGAAAATACTGCAATTGAACCTGAAGTAACTGATTTGGCAAATTTTTTGGTAAAAGCAGGTGCCAAAATATCAGGTGTCGGTACAAAAGTTCTAAGAATTACAGGCACGAAAAAACTGAATAGTGTAGAATATAAAATAATCCCTGATAGAATAGAAACAGGTACATTTATTACTGCTGCTGCTATAACATCAGGCAATATCAAAATCGTTGGCTCTAATCCTGAATATAATGAATCGTTTATTGAAAAAATCAAACTGGCAAACACAAAAATATCTGTTATAACTAGCAGTATAATTGTAAAAGGTTCTAATATAATAAAACCTGTTGATGTTAAAACTGCTGTTTATCCATGTTTCCCGACAGATTTACAACCGATGTGGATGACACTGATGACGCTCGCTAAAGGAGAATCTGTTATCACTGAAACTGTTTTTGAGAACCGGTTTCAAACGGGTGCAGAACTTATCAAAATGGGTGCTGATATAAAAATCAAAGGCAATTTGGCAATTGTTAAAGGTGTAAAAAAACTTACAGGTGCAAAAGTTGTGGCGTCTGATTTGCGTTCCGCTGCTGCACTTATACTCGCCGGGCTTGCTGCAAAAGGAAAAAGTGAAATAACAGGGTTGGAACATTTAGACCGCGGATATGAAAATAGCGTCGCTAAATTTAAACAACTCGGTGCTGATATAAAACGGGTTATTGACAATTAAAAATTAAAAATGTAAAATAAAAAGTTATGAATACTATTGTAAAAAAGATTATCTACAAAGTAAAAAAAGAAGGTGATGATGCAGTTTCATATTTTACAAAAAAATATGATGGTATTGAACTTTTACCAAAAAAATTTAAGGTTTCTGAAAAAGAGTTTAGAACCGCTGTTAAAAATGTTAGTAACGATTTTTTGATTGCAATTAAACAAGCAAAAAAAAATATAGAATTTTTTCAGAAAAAAATACTACCAAAACTAACCGTCATCAAAAAAAACGAAATAGTGCTTAAATGTGTTTTTAAGCCAATAGAAAAAATTGGTATCTATATTCCAGGCGGTAAATTCTCATATCCATCAACAATCTTAATGACTGCTGTCCCTGCTAAAATCGCAGGGGTTAGAAAAATAGTAATGGTAAGTCCACCGAAAAATTTGACTGCCGAAGTTCTGGTAACGGCTAAAATCTGTGGTGTTACTGAAATTTATCGTATCGGCGGAGTTCAGGCGATTGCGGCACTGGCATATGGAACCGAAACGATACCAAAAGTTGATAAAATCGTAGGACCTGGAAATATTTTTGTAACAGAAGCAAAAAGACAGGTTTTCGGTGATGTTGGTATTGATATGCTCGCAGGTCCATCAGAAGTTTTGATAATTGCAGACAGTACCGCAAATGCGGATTTTGTAATTGCTGATTTGTTAGCACAATGTGAGCACGATAGAAACGCAACCGCAACTTTAATCTCGTTATCAAAACGATTAACTGACACAGTAAAATACAAATTTCAACATTTCGTGTTTCCGCAAACACGGAATATCTTTTTGAAACAGATAAAAATAATAAATACTCAAACTCTTAAACAGGCAATAAAACTGATAAACGAATTGGCACCAGAACATCTTGAAATCATGACAAAAAATCCGGAAAAAATTGCTGAAAAAATAAAAAATATAGGTGCAGTTTTTATCGGGAACTATTCACCTGTTGCGATTGGAGATTATTTCGCAGGACCAAGTCATGTTTTACCAACAAGTGGTACAGCAAGATATTCATCCGGACTTTCTGTCTACGATTTTCTTAAAACATCATCAGTTATTCAATATAACAAATCTGCCTTAAAAAAATCAGCAAAAAAAATAATCAAACTGGCAGAAACCGAGCGGCTTTTTGAGCATGTAAATTCTATTAAAATAAGAACACTTGCTCATTTAGCTAAATGTGCAAATGACAATTAACCTAACCAAACGGGAAATAGAAAAATTGAACTCTGCATTTGGGGAAAAAAAATGAGAATAGCAAAAATCAAGCGAAAAACTACTGAAACAGTGATAGACCTCCGACTTAATCTGGATGGTTGCGGAAAATATAAAATTAGAACAACTATCCCGTTTGTTGATCATATGCTCTCACTTTTTGCTAAACATTCTTTAATTGATTTGAAAATAAAAGCTAAAGGCGATACTGAAGTTGACTGCCATCATCTTGTTGAAGATTTGGGAATTGTGCTGGGCGAGGCAATAAAAAAAGCGCTTGGCAAAAAAATTGGGATTACACGCTATGGCAATTTTCTGCTGCCAATGGATGAAGCATTAAGTTATGTTGCAATTGATTTATCTGGTAGACCGTATTTTTCTTTTGATGTTAAATTCAGCAGATTTGTTGAGTTTGACTATCCTTTAATCGAAGAGTTTTTTAGAGCAGTTTCTTATTCTTGTGGAATGAGCCTGCATGTAAAAAACCACACCGGCAAAAACAACCATCATATTGCAGAGTCTATTTTCAAAGGTTTTGCAAAAGCATTCCAGCAGGCAATAAAAATAAATAAAAAAATTAAAACAATCCCATCTACAAAAAATAAATTGTGATTATCACCTTTTATTATGTTTAAGTTATGCAGTTTATTATTCATTTTTCTTCTATTTTGTAATATGGGCTGGACTGAAATGATTAATTCTAACATGGTCAATATTCAATTCAATGTAAAAGTTCCAAGTTATACTCAAACAACGGATTCGGTTTTTATATCGGGCAATATTGCTGAATTAGGGAACTGGGATTCGGGAAAAATCAAATTAGAAAAAATTGGCAATTTTATCTATCAGAAAAGTTTTTCGCTATTAAAAGGAACAAAAGTTGAATTCAAATTTACCCGTGGCAGTTGGGAAACGGTTGAAAAAGGAAAGAATGGTGAAGAATTGTCAAACAGGGAATTAACAATTACAAAAGATGAAGAAATTCTTTTTACCGTTGACAATTGGGCAGATACTGTTAAAACCGAGAGAAAACATACATTAACAGGAAATATAAAATTTCACGAAAATTTTTACGCCAAAAAATTAAATAACAAAAGAACTATTATTGTTTATCTTCCGCCGAATTATGAAAAAAATATAAAAAAGAGATATCCTGTTCTTTATATGCATGACGGACAGAATATATTTGATTCTGCAACCTCTTTTATAGGTATTGAGTGGGCAGTTGATGAAACAGTTGAGAAATTGATTTCAGAGAATAAAATTAAAGAAATTATCGTTGTAGGGATTTACAACAATACAGACAGGGCAAAGGAATATACGCCTTATATTGACAAACAACACGGTGGTGGCGATGCTGATAAATATGCTAATTTTATAATAAATGACTTAAAATCTTTTATTGATAAAGCATACAGAACCTTGCCTGACAGAAACAATACTGCGATTATGGGTTCGTCGCTCGGCGGAATCGCATCGCTTTATATTGCATGGGAATACCCCGAAATATTTTCAATGACCGGTGTAATCTCGCCTGCTTTATGGTGGGCTGATTATAAGATTCTGGATGAAATAGAAAAATCGCCAAAGAAAAAGATTAAACTATATCTTGATATGGGAACAAAA
>JBFLWK010000016.1 GCA_040757695.1 Elusimicrobiota bacterium | reverse complement strand
TAGCAAAAAATAAAAGATGAAATACAAATTCCATCTCATCTGTAACCGGCGAGGGAAAAAGTGTAAGTATAAGCGGCTTGAAAGATATACATTTTACTGTATGAATTACAAGGCAGAGATAAAATGTAGTAATGAGACACAAAAAAACTTGACAAACAGAAATAATTTTGTAAAATAAAACCATTATTAAAGAATAATGATAGGTTTGTATAATGGATTGTAGACAAATTGATACTTTTAGATACAATTAGATACCATTTAATACCAAATGCCAAAAAGTGAGTTTTGTTGACGACAAAATGGTAAAAAAATGAGGATTAGAACGAAAGTGCCGCGGTGGCGGAACTGGCAGACGCGCACGGCTTAGGACCGTGTCCTTTTCGGGTGTGGGTTCAACTCCCTCCCGCGGCAATTTGAAACACGCGAATACACGCGAATAATTAGCGAATATTAGCGTTAGATTTGTGAAAATTCGCGTTAAAGCAAAGCGAATGGAAAATATAAAGGTTAATGTTTTAGAAAAAAAAGGTTGTACAACTGAACTTAAGGTTGAAATTTCTGCTGACGAGTTTAAAAAAGAACTTGATGCAGTTTATAATGATATTCAGAAAAATGCAGCTATTGATGGGTTCAGAAAAGGGCGTGTGCCAATAGAATTTGTTAAAAAAGAATTTGCTAAAACTGCTATCACGAAAACGGTTCAAAACTTGCTCAACTCTGCAACAGAACAAATTATCAAACAACACAATTATCAACTTGTATCAGCACCTGTTGTAGAGCCTTCTGATATTGAAGATGGCAAACCATTTTCATTCAAATTAAAAATAGAACAGATACCCGAGTTTGAAGTAAAGGACTACAAAAAACTGAAACTTATAAAAAAGATAAAAAAAATTACTGAAAAAGAAATCCATGAGGTAATAAAAAACCTACAGGAACGGCAGTCAACTCTTGTAGATGAAGGGAATGTAGCAGTAGAACCGCATCATTTCCTTGTTGCTGATTATGAGGGCACTATTGACGGTAAAAAAATAGAAAAACCTGCTGAAAACCAGATAATTGATTTATCACACCAATCACTTCCTGCCGGTTTTGCAACAGGTCTTATCGGAATGAAAGTTGGCGAAAGCAAAACAATAGAAACAAAAATCGCAGATAAGCCAGCCCAATTTGATGTCAAATTAAAATCAATAAAAAAGAAGGTTCTGCCTGAAATTGACGATGAATTTGCGAAAGATTTAGGACACGAAAATATTAAACAACTTAAAGAGAGAATAAAAACGGAACTTATAAAAGCAGATGAAGAAAAAAGCCGCCAGGATTTAGAAAACCAGATTGTTGAAACGCTCTTGAAGTCAAACGATTTCCCTGTGCCTGAAACATTGGTTGAGGAAGAGATTAACAGCAGTATAGAAAGAACAAAGCAGTATCTTATTTCAAACCGCAGTTATAACGAGGACGAATTTACAAAATCTATTCCTGCGATGCGTGATAGATACAAATCAGATGCTGAAAAAACTGTGAAAATTTCATATATTCTATCACGAATAGCAAAGAATGAAAACATAACAGTTACCGATGAGGAAATAGACAAAAAAATTGAAGAACTTGCTGGTGGCGATAAAAAAAATACAGAAGGTTACCAGAAACACCGTGAGTATCTTTCGCTGCGGCTCAAAGAGCAGAAACTATTTGATTTACTGTTAGCAAACGCAAAAATCAAGGAGGTTACAAAATGAACCCAAAAGCGAACCTTGTACCGATGGTTGTTGAGCAATCCTCTCGTGGAGAACGCGTGTATGATATTTATTCCCGACTGCTAAAAGACCGAATTATTTTTATTGGTTCACCGATAGATGACGATTTTGCGAATATCATTATTGCCCAGTTGTTGTTTCTGGAATCAGAAAGTACCGAGAAAGAAATTTCGCTGTATATCAACTGTCCTGGCGGGTTTGTTACCGCAGGGCTTGCAATTTACGATACAATGCAATTTATTAAATCCAGAATTTCAACCATCTGTTTAGGTCAGGCGACATCAATGGCGGCAATTATTCTTTCTGCCGGCGCAAAAGGTAAACGATATGCATTGCCTAATTCGCGGATAATGATTCATCAGCCGCTTGGTGGTGTTCAAGGTCAGGCGACGGATATCGGGATTCAGGCAAATGAGATTTTACGAGTAAAAAAACGGCTTAACGAAATCCTCGCTAAACATACAGGGCAGTTGTTTGAAAAGGTAGAAAAAGATACCGACCGTGATTTTTTTATGACTGCTGAAGAATCCCAAAATTATGGTATAATAGATGAAGTGATTGAAAAAAGGAAATGAAATATGGCACAGAACAATAGAAACAGTTTGATTATTCCGAGAACATTACCGCTTCTACCGGTACGAGATGTTGTAGTATTTCCGTATATGGTTTTACCATTAGTTGTTGGCAGAGAGAAATCGCAGAAAGCATTATCAGAGGCGATGGCTGGGAATCGGCTGATACTTCTTGTAACACAGAAAAGAATGCAAACAGAAGACCCGCAACCTGCCGATATTTATGAAATAGGTGTTGTTGCAGAGGTGTTACAACTTTTGAAGATGCCTGATGGGTCTGCTAAAATACTGATTGAAGGAATTGTTCGTGCAAGACAGAGTAATTTTAAGTATCTGCCACAAAAAGGTTATGTTCAGGTTGATATTGAAGTGCTTGAGATGTTAATTGAAAAAACACCACAGATTGAAGCACTGATGCGGCAGACAATCAATCTTTTTGAGCAGTATATCGGCTTGAATCCGCGATTGCCGTTTGAGACAATCACAGCATTAAGTTCAATTGAGGAACCTGGTCGGCTTGCAGATATGATAGGTGCGCATCTTGTTATAAAAAATTTACAGAAACAACAGATACTTGAGACAATCAATCCTGCATTACGGCTTGAAAAAATTATTGAGTTACTAAACAGCGAGTTAGAAATTTTAAGTATTGAGAAAAAAATCCAATCCAGAGTACGTAGCCAGATTGAAAAATCGCAAAAAGAATACTATCTTACTGAGCAGATGAAGGCAATCCAGAAAGAACTGAAACAGAAAGATGATACCGCCCGAGAGATTGATGAACTCCGTACAAAAATAAAAGAAACGAAAATGACAAAAGAAGCGGAAACTATCGCCTTAAAAGAACTCGCACGAATGGAAAAGATGATGCCGTTTTCACCTGAAGCAACTGTTATCAGAACCTATATTGACTGGCTGATTTCTTTACCGTGGTCAGCAAAGACAGAAGATAATCTTGACTTAGAGCATGCGGAAACGATTTTGGAAGATGACCATTACGGGCTTGAAAAAATTAAAGAGCGTGTTGTAGAATATCTCGCAGTCTGTAAAATGACACAGAAATTAAAAGGGCCGATTCTGTGTTTTGTAGGTCCGCCAGGAACAGGTAAGACATCTATCGGAAAATCAATAGCGCGTGCACTTGGCAGGAAGTTTATTCGTATCTCGTTAGGTGGTGTCCGAGATGAAGCAGAAATCCGTGGGCATCGCCGAACATATATCGGTGCATTACCCGGCAGGATTATCCAATCACTCAAAAAAGCGAAATCTAAAAACCCAGTATTTCTTATGGATGAGATTGATAAACTGGGGCAGGATTTCAGAGGCGACCCGGCATCCGCGCTTCTGGAAGTTTTAGACCCTGAACAGAACTCTACATTCTCAGACCATTATCTGGAAGTAGATTTTGACCTGTCTGATGTGATGTTTATAACAACCGCTAATACGCTTTATCCAGTCCCGCCAGCGCTTCAAGACCGAATGGAGGTTTTGAAATTTTCAGGCTATACAAAAGAAGAAAAAATACATATCGCAAAAAAATTCCTTATCCCAAAACAACTGAAAGAACACGGAGTAACTGAGAAGCAAATCAATTTTTCAGACGAGGCAATAAATTATATTATCAAAGAATATACATTAGAAGCGGGTGTACGAAATCTTGAACGCGAAATCGCTAATATCACAAGAAAAGTAGTAAAAGAGATTGTCGCTGAAAAGAAAAAAGGAACGGTTAGTATCACCGACAAAAATGTCGGGAAATATCTCGGGATACCTAAATTTCATACTGATAAAAAATCAGAAAACCAAGTTGGTATCGCGACAGGGCTTGCATGGACTGAGGTTGGCGGTGATACGATGTCTATTGAGGTTTCTGTGATGAAAGGCAAAGGGGTATTAACGCTAACAGGTAAACTTGGTGATGTGATGAAAGAATCCGCACAAGCGGCGCTTACTTTTATTCGTTCTAATGCCAAAAAATTCAGGATAAAAGATGACTTTTTTAAAGATAAAGATATCCATGTTCATGTGCCCGAAGGTGCAATACCGAAAGACGGTCCTTCTGCAGGGATTACAATTGCAACCGCAATGCTGTCTGCAATTACAAATAAGCCCGTCAAAAAAGATATCGCAATGACCGGCGAGATAACTCTGCGAGGTCGGGTGTTATCAATAGGTGGGTTCAAAGAGAAAGCACTGGCTGCATACCGAAGCGGTATAAAAACAGTGCTATTCCCGGAAGAGAATCAGAAAGATATGGAAGAGATGCCGAAAGAGGTAAAAGAAAAAATAAAATTTGTAACAGTAAAAACAATGGACGAAGTCATAGAAAAAACCCTGGAGGCAAAACAGTAAATTCAGTGAATTCAAAAAGTGCACAAAGTGCTTACCTTCAAGGCTACCCCTTAAGGGGTAGCCTTGAAATTTGCCTTTTTCTACGAAACTTAGCCACCAGTTTCAACTGGTGGCGGTTAGAACCGCCACTAAAGTGACGTAAAAAACTACTTATTCATTTTTTTCTTTTATAGGAGAGAGAGTATGCTAATGAAACAGTACCTGATGATACCGGGACCGACGATGGTTCCGGAGCGGATTTTAAGAGCGATGGTTAGGGAGATGATAAACCACAGAGGCCCTGAATTTAAGGAACTTCTGTTAAAAGTTACTGATGGTGTAAAAAAATGTTTCAAGACGGAAAACGATTTATTTATTATTCCATCGTCAGGCACTGGCGGGATGGAGGCAGCAGTTGTAAATATTCTATCCGAAGGTGACGATGTTTTGGTACTAAATATCGGCGCATTTGGCTCACGATGGACGAAAATATTAAAAGCATTTCGTGCAAATGTTGATGAACTAAAATTTGAAAGAGGCAAATCTGCAGATATTGAAACCATTGAAAGCAAACTTAAAGAAAAAAAGTACAAAGCAGTTTTCTTCCAACAAAATGAGACCTCAACTGGTGTTCTAAATCATGTAAAATCAGTTGCAGAAATAATAAAAAAATATGATGCGTTAATTGTTGTAGATGCTGTCTCAGGACTTTTAACTGCTGATTTGAAGACAGACGAATGGGGACTTGATGTTGTCGTTGCGGCATCACAAAAAGCGTTTATGCTGCCACCCGGTCTTTCGTTTGTTTCATTCTCAAAGAAAGCATGGCAGTATTATGAGAAATCAAAAATGCCAAAGTTTTACTGGGATTTTAAGTTGATGAAGGACTTCGCTGATAAAGGACAGAACCCGGTAACTCCGCCTGTTTCTCTCTATTATGGATTGGAAGAATCACTGAAAATGTTGGAAGAAGAAGGGCTTGAGAATGTTTTTGACCGACATAAAAAATTGAAAGATTTGGCAAGAAATGGGCTAAAAAAAATCGGCTTAAAACTTTTGGCATCTGATGAAATCGCTTCCTGCGCAGTAACTGCTGTTTTCCCGCCTGAAAATGTTGCCGCTGACGATTTAAGAAAAAAAGTTAAACAGAATTATGGTGTTGTTTTAGCTGGTGGTCAGGAAGAATTAAAAGGCAAAATTTTCCGTATCGGCCATCTCGGATATTGCACCGAAACCGATATAATGGTTTCACTTGATGCTATCTCAAAATGTCTGTAAAATGTAAATAAAAAATGAATCAAAAAAAAATAAATACGAAGTATAAAACCAAGAACTATCAGAACCACTCAATAATAATGGAACCGTCATATCACAGTTATAGTACCACTACTACTATTGATATGTTTCCCGAACTAATGGATTTCAGAAATCCATACTTTACCACTCAACTTATAACATATATCGGGAACAAGAGAAGTTTACTACCGTTCTTAAATAAAACTATTACTGATATAAAACGCATGTTAAAAAAAGATAAACTATGTATTTTTGAAGGATTTTCAGGAAGTGGTGCGGTCTCGCGTTTGCTTAAATATCACGCATCACAACTTTTTGTAAACGATATGGAAGATTATTGTGAAATTTTAAGTAAATGTTATTTAGTAAACAAATCAGAAACCGATTTAAACTTTATATCTGAAACAATACAATGGTTAAATCAAAATAAACTTAAGTTCTTGCAAAAAATACCCGGTTTTATTGAAAAGAATTATGCACCTAAAAACGATAATGATATCAAGCCATGCGAGAGAGTATTTTATACCAATCGCAATGCTAAAATAATTGATAATTTGAAATATCTAATTTATTCAAAAATAGATAAATCCTATAGACATTTTTTTCTTGCACCATTGATTGTAGAAGCATCTATCCATACAAATACTTCTGGAGTATTTAAGGGTTTTCATAAAAAAAATGGTAATGGCTGGTTTGGTGGCATGGGTGAAAATGCGCTTACGAGAATAAAAGGGGAAATCAATTTAGAAATGCCACTTTTTAGTGGGGTTGAGTGTGAAGTAAATATTTTCAAAGAAGATGTGAATGAACTAATAAAATCTTCCTTGATAAATCAATTTGATTTGGTTTATTATGATCCGCCATATAACCAGCATCCATATGGTTCAAACTATTTTATGCTGAATATCATTGCAAATGAATCAGAGGAAATTGAGATACAAAATGGCATCAGTGGTATTGCTAAAAATTGGAAAAGGTCTCAATACAATAAAAGAAAAACAGCTGAAGAGTCACTTGGCAATTTGATTGAAAACACTCCTGCAAAATATATTTTGCTTTCGTATAACAACGAAGGTTTAATCCCTACTGACAAAATAAAGCTAATACTTACAAAATATGGGAAGGTTGAATTGCAGAAAAAAGAATATAATACTTATCGTGGTTCCAGAAACCTTCGCGATAGAAATATAAAAGTTCAGGAATTGCTGTGGATATTGGAGAAAAAGTAGAAATGTGAGGCAACAGAATGGCTGATAAATATCTATTACGAAAAACCCGACAAGGGCTAATTATAAATGTAACTTCCAAAAAGCAAGAAACAGGTGTTATTAAAGCATTAAACCGTGTTGTTATGGAAATAAACAAGAAATTCCAAGTAAAACTTCGGCATGAAACAAAATGGTTCCTGAAAGATATTGTTGAAGAATTAAGAAAGCACTTCGCAGATGTTGAGTTTCATTATTTTTTTAGTAAAAGTAATATACAACCTGACGGGGGAATTTTATTTTTAGAAGATAAAAAGGGGAATATGTATCCTATTTTAATAGCGGAAGTCAAAAATCAAGGAACAAATGTGTTGCGACAAAAAGAAGGGCTTCCGTGGCAATCAAAAGGAAATGCCGTAGAAAGATTAGGTAAAAATGTAATTGGATTAAGGACTGCTTTGTTAAAAGAATCTATTTTTCCGTTTGTTTGTTTTGGTTACGGCTGTGATTTTGCGGATAATTCTTCCATATTAGATAGGGTAGTAACTGTTGCAATGTTTGGTAAACTTAATAAGACATATTTATATAATGACGGTGAAGGTAATAAATTTAATAGAGGAAGTTTTTATTTCCGAGAGAAAGAATAAGAATGGACAGTTGAAGAAATGGTTCATATTTAAGAAATTATGAATGCAATTGAGATAAAAAATCTGACGAAGGTTTATATTAAAAAACGGTTGCTGAAAAACAAGAAATTTCTTGCAGTTGATAATTTAAGTTTTGAGGTCGCCGATAATGAGATATTCGGTTTTTTAGGACCTAATGGTTCTGGAAAAACCACAACCATAAAAATACTATTAGGACTGCTGTTTCCAACGGCAGGCGAATGCTTTATCTTTGGCGAAAAAATACCATCACTTTCAGCCGCATCAAAAATCGGCTATCTGCCTGAAATACCGTATCTTTACAAATATCTTACCGCAGAAGAAATTCTGATGCTTTACGGTTCCATATCCGGTTTGACAGAAAACATACTCAAAAATCGGATTGACGAAATTTTGGAGACAGTCAAGTTAAAAACCGAAAAAGATACACGACTTGGCGAGTTCTCAAAAGGGATGCTTCAGCGGGTAGGTGTTGCGCAGGCGCTTATACATAAACCGCAACTTTTAATTTTAGACGAGCCATTCACCGGGCTTGACCCTTTAGGACTTAAAGATATGCGGGATATAATTTTACAACTCAAAGCCGAAGGCAAAACGGTGTTTTTCTCATCACATATAATTTCAGAAGCAGAAAAGATATGCGATCGTGTTGCAATAATTTACAAAGGCAAACTCTTGAAAATAGTTAAGATGAACGAACTAAAACCAGGTTCGCTTGAAACTGTTTTTATTTCAGAAATCGCAGAAGGCCGCAGATAAAAACATAGATGACCATAGATGTTATCAGCGGTAATCTGCGACACATTATTATGAAAAATATAATTCCAATTATTCGCTACACAGTAAAAGAAAACATCAGACATAAAATTTTTTATGTGTTGGTCTTGTTTGCAATTGCTATTATCGGCGCCGATATACTTTTTGGTGTGCTTGCCGGCGATGAGCAGGTTCGGCTTCTTTTAGATTTAGGGCTTGGTGCAATTGAAATTTTTGGGCTGTTAGTTGCAATTTTTGTTGCAGTGTCACTCGTCCTTGAAGAGATAGAATCTAAAACAATTTATCTTTTACTATCCAGACCATTGAAAAAGACCGACTATATTATAGGCAGATATTTGGGAATGATTCTAACGGTAGTTTTGGGGCTTTTAATTATGGTTGTGATTCATCTGGTGTTCTTGGTTGCTATCGGCTGGGGAATGAGCATCTCATATTTTGTAGCTATTTTTGGAATCATTCTTAAAATAATTTTGATTTCTACAGTTGCACTTTTCTTCTCGCTTTTTTCAACTTCTGCAGTTGCTTCAATTGTGTTCACTATTTTTTTCTGGATACTGGGGCATTTCTCAACCGAATTGAAGTTCTTATCATCTAAAATTAGCAATATCTTCTTAAAAGCGCTTGCAAAACTTTTCTTCTACATAGTCCCTAATTTTCAGTATATGAATTTCAGAGATTATCCGGATACAAGCAGTTTGTCATTAATAGTGCCTGTTGGATATACCGTTGTTTACTCAATAGTCTGCATAATTTTGTGTATGATACTTTTTACAAAAAAGGAATTCTAATAAGGGTAATTAAAAATGTAAAATGTAAAATTAAAAATTATGGTAAATAAAATACATTTTTAACTTTTAATTTTTAATTTTTAATTGTCGTTAAGGAGGTGAGAAAAAGTGGCTGAGATACTGGTTGTTGTTTCAAAGGTAAAGAAGATGGCGAAGGAAGCGGGCTTGCGAACTGGTAAGGACTATATTGAGGCGTTGTCTGCAAAAGTTGACAGTATGGTCAAAGCATCTATTGAGAAAGTAAAAGCAGACGGAAAAAAGAAAACAATAGGTGCCGAAGATTTGGCATAACTGTAGCGGGTAAGCAGGTGGGCAGGTAAGCAGGTAAGTGTGAATGAAATCGGTTTTACATATATCCGCTGTCCCGCTTATTCGCTTATCCGCTGGTTTTATTATGATTTGTACGCTTTTGTTCCCGTTTGATATGGGACTAGATTTGGATTTCTATGATGAGTCGGCTATTTTCAAAGTATTACATCGCGAAAAACTTACAACTTTAACTTTTTTTGAGACACAATACGAAAATGCTAATACAGAAGTACAACTTTATAGATATGGTTGTGGGCTAATCTCTATAACATTTAATGTTTATAGTGATGAAACACTTTCAACCTGTACGCAGATTTCCTGTTTGTCGTCTCAAATAAAAATAAATGGAATAGAAATAATTTCATACTGCCAGAAACTTGCACAGAATATGATTGCCCAAGCACAGCAGTATGCAGTCCATAGATATGACCGCAAACTTGAAGAGACAGAAATTTTTCCTGTTTTTGTTATGGACCGGCTTACATCTTCTGCAGACACATTTATCACCAGAAACCTGAAAACACTTTACGGAATTGTCTCAGCAGAAACAAACTATGAAAAACTTTCAGAGTTTGTAATCCAGGCAGAACCGCTCGCTAATTATGGATATTATGAAGACGAAATAATTCTGATTAAACGGTTCGGCGCATTTATATCGTCAGAAGAAGCGGATACGATTGTTGATATAATCAAACTTACACTTGTGCAATGGTGGGTCTTAAAATCATATGATTATATTTTGCAGAAAGAACTTGATGATGCGCAGAAACATCTTGCAGATATTCCATCGGGCTTCAAGATTCTTAAAACATTTACGCAGTATAATAAATTCAGCAAGGACTCGCTGGATTTTGACAGGGATAAACTTGAAATTATATCCGACATACACACCGGCATTCCGGAGATAGAAAACGACTGGCACTTAAAGATGCTTTATACGAATATAAATAAAATTTTTAATACCGAAGAATTAGAAAAATGGGTTGAAACAAAAATTACACGGATTGAGGATTCATATGAGAATGCCAGAGATTTTCTATCAACCAACTTTTTTATACTGTTAGATATCATATTTTTTCTATCACTTGCCTGGAGCGTTTTTGATACACTGCTTTTATGGAAAATATCAGCAAAATGATAAGGAGATAATATGTTTGAATCACTGGATTTTTTTCAATTAGTTTCTAAGGGCGGGTATACTATTATTGTGTTGATTATATGTTCAATAATTTCAGTTGCGGTTGCAATCCAGAAGTTTATAGAATTTGCAAAATTAAAATCACCGTCTACAAAAGAAATTGAAGATATAAAAAAAGCAGTTGAAAAAGAAGATATAAGTGGTGCGATAGAAAGCGCATTAAGAAGCCGAACATTGCTCGGTGAAATAGTATCAGAAGGGCTGAAAGGGAGGGGGACTAAAAACGGTATAGCGATTAAAGAAATGGTGTTAAGAAAAATTTCTCAGCAGACACTCATGCTTGAAAAGTATCTGTCTGCCGTCGGTACTATTGGTGCGATTACACCATTTATCGGGCTTTTAGGAACTGTTATCGGGATTATGCGTGCGTTTCATGATTTAGGAAAATATGGCGTTGGAAATCCGTCAATCGTCTCCGCTGGAATCGCCGAGGCACTTATTGCCACCGCCGCGGGGCTTTTAGTCGCTATCCCGTCAGTTATACTTTACAATTATTTTTCTAAAAGAATAAACCGTTTTATGTCAGAGCTAGAAAATTCAGCATTTGAAATTTTGAATCCGTTAATTTATGGCAATAAGTAACAACCAGAAAAGAATAATGTCAGAAATAAATATCACACCATTTACTGATGTCGTGCTGGTACTGCTTATTATTTTTATGGTGACTACACCGTTGATTATGCAGGCAGGGATACCCGTGAAACTGCCTAAAACCCAAACGATTCAGGATGTTTCCGATGCAGGGCTTACAATTACATTAACCACAGATAATAAAATTTATTTTAATGATGTTGAAATCAGCAAAAACAATTTAGAAAATTCGCTTAGAAACAGGGTTCTTAATGACCCCGCTCTGCTTGTAATAATAAAAGCAGATACACTATCGTATCACGGCAAAGTAGTTGAAATTTTGGATATTGCAAAATCGGTCGGTGTAAAACGGCTTGCTATAGCGACACAATCCAAAGAGATAGGAAATGAAAAAAGAAGTAGCAGAGAAAAGGGGGTGAACAAGAAATGAAGATACTTGTTGTTGATGACGATGCGGAAGCAAGAGAGTTATTAAAAGTATTTTTGGAGTCCGAAGGTTATAGTGTTGTTCTGCTTGAAAAAGGCGAAGCGGTGGTTAAAACAGTTCTTCAGGAGCCGTTTGCATTGGTTCTTTTAGATATTAATCTACCGGATATAGACGGGATTGAACTGCTAAAGAAAATTCGTAAGGTTGATTCAGAATTGCCCGTGATGATGATTACCGGTTTCAAAGAAGCTGAAAAAGTAATCTCGTCTTTCCGCGAAGGTGCGGTAGATTGTGTATTAAAACCGCTGAATTTTGAATATCTGAAATCCAGTATTTTAAGTCGGGCAAGAAAGGTGTAGTTTTAAAAAAGAAATTATAAAACGAACCACAGATGGACACTGAAAAAACTTAGAATTAAGAATTAAGAATTAAGAATTAAAATCTGTGTTAATCTGTGTTAATCTGTGGCTTAATTTGTGAAGGCAATAGCCAGAATCAGAGTTAAATACGCTAAGAAACAAACCCTGAGATTCTTATCCCATATTGAAGTTGTATCTGCAATAAGACAAGCGGTTCGCCGTGCTAATTTGCCTGTCTGTACATCTTTCGGGTTCAGTCCTCAGTTAAAAATCTCTTTCGGTCCACCACTGCCGGTTGGTTACACATCTACCTGTGAACTTTTTGATATAGAAATGTCACGCAGGGTTTTACCGGAGGATATCCATAAAGTATTATCAGATAACCTGCCTGCTGGATTTGAAGTTATATCTATATCAAGTGTGCCAGTGATTACAAAACCGATAGAATTACTTGTGAATGTAGCAAAGTATTCTGTTGAGATGATATGGCAGCGAGAAACGGGTGAGATAAAAATAAATGAGTTTTTTGCTACAAAAGAGTTTCTTATAGAACGGCTTACAGATAAGAGTAAAAGAATCATTGATGTCCGCCCGCTTGTTATAAATATGAAACAAACTGATAACATACTTGAAATGATTTTGCGGTTTGGTCCTAAAAAAACAGCCAAGCCGGATGTAATAATTCAAAAAATGTTTGGGTTAAGTAATGAACAAAAATTAACATTAAGAATAAATCGGGATAAGTTTTTTTGTGAGATGGAAACTGGCAGTTTAAGAGATATATAGAAGTTCCAAACCCGCATTGGAATATGATATGAAAGAAATTCTGGCAAACTGTTCTGACGATGAAACAAGAGTCGCAGTTGTAGAAGACGGGCATCTCACTAATTTTTTTGTAGAAAGACATAGTGAAGAAAATATCGTCGGCAACATCTATAAAGGTAAAATTGTATCAGTAATTGATAGTATTCAGGCTGTATTTGTGAATATAGGTGTTTCCAGAAACGGTTATCTGCCTTTTTCAGAACTGATAATTGACAAGTCAAAATTGGCTGAAATGAAGTTTATACTCGTCCAGGTTACAAAAGCGTCGCTTGGTACAAAAGGGCCCAAACTTAGCCAGCAGGTTTCACTCCCGGGACATTACCTTGTATATATACCCGGTTCTTCACATATCGGTATCTCAAAAAATGTTACTGACGAAAAAGAACGATTCCGATTAAAATCTATAATTGAAGAAATCAAACCATCAACAGGTGGATTGATAGTCCGAAGTGAAGGCGAAGGAAATGAGAAAGATGTTTTTAGACGAGAAATAAAATACCTGACACGGTTATGGGAAACAATCAACAAAAAATTTGACTCGGTGAAAGGCGGCAATAATATCGCACTTTTACACAGGGATTTAGGACTGGTTTTTAGAATAGTAAGAGATTATTTGAACGAAGAAGTCAGCGTATTTTTTATTGATTCAAAAGATGAATACGAAGATACAATTAATTTTGTGGAAATGGTTTCGCCCCGATTCAAAGATAAAATCCAGTTTTATAAAAATAAAACGCCAATTTTTGAGATAAACAATATAGAACAGCAAATTACAAATATGCAAAAACAGAAAATCAAACTGCCATCAGGTGGCTATATTATAATTCAGGAAGCCGAAACACTCTGTGCAATTGATGTCAACAGCGGTAAATTTACAAAAGCGGATTCGCTTGATGAAATCATTCTGAAAACAAATATAGAAGCAATTTATGAGATAGCAACGCAATTGCAACTGCGAAATATCGGCGGTATCATCGTCATAGATTTAATAGATATGAAACATTCTGCTGATAGAAAAAAGGTATTTAAACTTCTGTGTGAACTGGTTAAGAAAGATAAAGCAAAAACTGAAATACTGCCTGTTACAAAACTCGGACTGATTGAAATGACAAGACAGCGAAAAACAGAAAGTATGGTTAATTTTTTATCAGAAATCTGCCCGTATTGTGAAGGTAGTGGCAAAGTTTTATCACGTGAGACAATGTCGATAAAAATAAAAAAAGAAATACTAAAACTGATTACTCGCAGTGGCGAACAGCCGGTTAGAATCATAATCCATCCCGATATTGCAGAAGTATTTGATAAGAATTACACAAAAAAAATAGAGACCAAAATAAATAGAAAAATAATTATTGAAACAAACCCGCAGGTTCATCGTGAGGATTACAAGATAATACTATGACACCTGAAGCAAAACGAAAAATAACACATTGGTTCATATTGTTGGTTCCAGTTTGTTATATTTTTTTGTTCAGACGTAAAACAGTTCTATTATTGCTTGCTATTGTAATGATTCTTGATATTATTATTGAATATAACCGACTTAAAAATGAGAAGTTTAATCAGCAGATTCTAAAAATTTTCAGAAGCGTCTATAGAGATGAAGAAGTAAATAAAGTTTCTACACTTATATTTACACTGTCAGGTCTGTTTTTTACAATTCTTTTTTTTAAACAAGAAATTGCAATACTTTCTATACTTTTTCTTACATTTGGCGATGGTTTTGCAGCACTGGTCGGTGAAAAATATGGCAGACATAAAATTTTCAAACAAAAAAGTTTAGAAGGTACAATTACAAATCTCTTAACCTGCCTGATTGTTGGTTTTATCTTTTCTGTATTTTTCAGAATAACACCATTGCAAATAATTTTAGGCTCAATCACTGCAACAGTTATTGAAATCCTGCCCGTTAAAGATAATTTTCTTATTCCGATTGCTTCTGCATCTGTAATGCTGCACGGTTAAGTAAAAAAAACTTGACTAACCTGAAAAAATTTGGTAAAATCTAAAAGTAATGCCACGGTAGCTCAGTCGGTAGAGCGAGGGACTGAAAATCCCTGCGTCGGCGGTTCGATTCCGTCCCGTGGCAATTTTATACATCCTCAGGAAATTATAAAACATTACCGCGAAAACACGAAACTTAGAAAACATGAAATAGAACAAAAAACTTTAAAGTTATTTTTTCGTGATTTCGTGATTTCGTGGTTAAGAGGTCTTCTTGAAATGACAATTTTTGATTAATTTTATGCCGATGTAGCTCAATGGTAGAGCAATCGCTTCGTAAGCGATAGGTTGTCGGTTCGAAACCGACCATCGGCTTTATAATATGCTTAACAATACAATAAAGTAAAATCATACAGGGGGCGGGGGTGGGAAGTGGAGAGATTATTAAGTATTTTAGGAACTTTTGTGCTTGTCGGGATTGCATGGATGTGTTCAATTAACAAGAAAAAAATCAACTGGAAAACGGTTGTTGTAGGAACTATGTTACAGGTTGTTCTGGCAATAATTGTTTTGGTATCGCCGCCTGGTAGATGGTTTTTCGTCAAAATGAACGATGTTATTGTGAAACTGCTTTCGTTTTCAGAAGATGGCGCACGGTTTTTATTTGGTAACCTTGTAGCCAATTACATCCCGGTTGGAATTTTAGAAAATGGCAATTTCGTTCAAACTGCACAGTCAATCGCATATGCAGGCGCTTTTTTTGCATTTTCGGTTCTACCAACAATTATTTTCTTTTCATCGCTGATGGCGGTACTCTATTATCTCGGTGTGATGCAGTTGATAGTTTTAGCATTTGCAAAAGTGATGACAAAATTTATGGGTGTATCGGGTGCCGAATCGCTTTCCTGTTCTGCGAACATTTTTGTCGGGCAAACCGAAGCGCCACTTTTAGTTAGACCGTTCGTTGCAGAAATGACCATGTCAGAACTTTTAGCAGTTATGACAGGCGGGATGGCTACAATTGCTGGCGGTGTGATGGCTGCGTATGTTGGGATGCTGAAAGATTTTTTTCCGATGATTGCAGGTCATCTTCTAACAGCATCGGTTATGTCAGCACCCGCCGCACTTGTTATGTCAAAAATAATTCTGCCTGAAACCGAAGAGCCAAAGACGGCTGGTGTTGTAAAAATCCATTATGAAAAAACGGATGCGAATATTTTAGATGCTGCTGCAAATGGTGCGACGCTCGGACTTCAACTCGCACTGAATGTCGGTGCCTGCCTGATAGCGTTTATGTCATTGCTTGCAATGATAAATTTCTGTCTTGGAATGCTCGGTGGCTGGCTGGGTTATGCCCAACTTTCGCTACAGAAAATTTTTGGCTGGATTTTTTCACCACTTGCTTGGGTTATGGGTGTGCCGTGGAAGGATTGCGCTGTTATTGGTAATCTTATGGGTGAAAAAACTGCACTGAACGAATTTGTTGCCTATTTTGATTTTGCAAAATTCGCACAGCAGAATCCCGGCGTGCTTGCCGAGCGGTCAATGGTTATTGCGACATATGCATTATGTGGGTTTTCTAATTTTTTGTCAATTGCAATACAGATAGGTGGTATTGGCGGTATTGCACCTAACAGACGACACGACCTCGCAAAATTAGGTTTACGATCTGTGCTTGCCGGTTCACTTGCCTGTTTTATGACGGCAACCATCGCAGGTATTTTAACATAATGTCAGTCAAAATAATTGCTGGAAAATTTCGTGGGCGGGTCCTTAAAACACTGCCAGGCACTCAAACCAGACCGCTTCTGGCAAGAGTAAAAAAATCGCTTTTTGACATTCTAGTACACAAAATTGTTGGTTCTACTTTTTTGGATTTGTTTGCTGGTTTTGGAACGGTAGGAATTGAAGCACTCTCCCGTGGCGCCAAAAAAGTTGTATTCGTGGAGAATGACAGAAACTGTATCAAAATTATTGAAGAAAATTTAGAGAAATTAGGTATTTCTAAGAATGTAAAAGTATTCCAAAAAGATGCAATTCAACCTGATTTGATAGAATGCAAATTTGATATAATTTTTATAGGTCCGCCGTATAATTTAGTATCCATTGCTGATATAATTTACAAATGCGAGAGGATTATCAATAAGAACGGAATTGTAATCGCACAACACTATTTCAAAGAAATGCTTCAGGACCGAATTAGTAATTTTCATCTTTACAGACGACAGAAATACGGCGATATGTGGCTTTCTTTTTATTTACACAGATGAGACACAAAGATATTATTGTGATAAAATACGGTGGAAGTTTGATGGATAATAAATCTGCCGAAAAAAAAATATTAAGGTATGTAAAAAAAACTGCGCTAAATAACTCTGTTGTTGTTGTGCACGGTGGTGGAAAAGAGATTACAGAGGAACTTAAAAAATCAAAAATAGAAACAAGGTTTGTCAACGGGTTACGTTATACTGACGGTAAATCAATAAAAATTGTAGAAAAGGTGCTTGAAAAAATCCAGAATCAACTTGCTAAAAAACTAAAAAATGCTAAAGCATTAAAAAAAGTGGCTACAGGTAACAGAGTCAAAAAACTTGGTTATGTTGGGAAGTTCGTATCTGCAAAGTTGTCAGAAATTGAAAAAGTGCTTGGGGAAGGTACAATTGCAGTCGTTTCACCCGTCGGTAAGAATAAAAACAGTCAGATTTTGAACTTTAATGCTGACGAGGTTGCCAGTGGTATCGCAGCACAATTAAAAGCAAAAAAACTTGTATTTTTTACAGATGTAGCAGGTGTTTTGGATAATAGTGAAAAAACAATACCGACAATACGGATAGAATCCATAAAAAATCTGATTAACAAAAAAATTATTAGAGGCGGGATGATTCCAAAAATTCAAGGTTGTATAAAAGCGATACAAAACGGCGTCTCTGAGGCGAATATCATTGATATAAATTTTAACGGCACGAGGATTTTATGAATTATTTCGAGTTAGAGAAGAAGTATATTTTTCAAACCTATAGACGAAATCCGGTTTTGTTTGTCAAAGGGAATGGTAAGTATTTATGGGATGATAAAGGAAAGAAATATCTTGATTTTTTTTCAGGGCTTTCAGTCTGTTCTGTCGGTCATTGTCATCCAAAAGTTGTTAATGCAATTCAAAACCAGAGTAAAAAAATTATCCATACATCAAATCTTTATTACACAAAACCACAGATAGAACTTGCAAAAATGCTGTCTGATATATCTTTCGGTAAGAATGGGAAAGTGTTCTTTTCTAATTCAGGTGCTGAAGCAAATGAATGTGCAATAAAATTAGCAAGAAAATTCGGTAGTGGAAAATATGAAATTATAGCATTCAAGAACTCATTTCACGGCAGAACTCTAGCAACACTTTCAGCGACAGGTCAGAAAAAATTCCAGAAAGGGTTTAAGCCGCTTCTGCGGGGTTTCAGGTTTGCAGAATTTAATAGTTTAGGGTCGGTGAAAAAAAATATAACAACAAAAACATGTGCAATTATTGTTGAACCAGTTCAAGGTGAAGGTGGTATCTATTCTGCCCAGAAAGAGTTTATGCTCGGGTTAAAAAAAATTTGTAATAGAAACAAATTACTTTTGATTTTTGATGAAGTCCAATGTGGACTTGGCAGAACTGGCAAAATTTTTGCGTATAAAAATTATGGTGTTGAACCGGATATAATAACACTTGCTAAATCGCTTGGTGGTGGACTCCCGATTGCTGCAACAATTGCCAAAAATAGTGTTGCCAAAACATTCAGTTATAGTGACCACGGCTCTACTTTTGGCGGGAATCCTGTCTGCTGTGCTGCTGCAATTGAGGTGCTTAAAATTGTCAGCGATAAAAAATTGATTGCAAATGTTAGAACACTCGGAAATTATTTTTTGTCAGAATTAAAAAAACTCCAGAATAAACATCAAATTATCAAAAATGTCAGAGGTCTTGGCTTAATGCTCGGTATAGAACTGAAAACCAGCGGCAAAGAAATTGTAAGCAAATGCTTACATCACGGGCTACTTATAAACTGTACACAGGATAATATTTTGAGATTTCTGCCACCGCTTATAGTTACAAAAAAAGATATAGATACAGCGATTTCTATTCTTGACGGTGTAGTCGGCATTTAGTCGGCACTTAAGTGCCGAGCGAGATTATATGACAATTGTTTTTATCGGGTTAGGTTCTAACAAAGGCAACAGGAAAAAGAATATTTTAAGCGCTATAGAACTTCTAAAAAAGAATGGGCAGAAAATACTGAAAAAATCGTCAATATACGAGACAAAACCATATGGTTACAAAAAACAAAAAAAATTTTTGAACGCCGTTGTGAAACTGAAAACGAATTTATCACCATTAGCACTTTTAAAACTCTGTAAAAAAGTTGAAACCGCAATTGGTAGAACCAATAGTTTCAGATGGGGACCGCGTGAAATAGACCTTGATATTTTGTTTTATGGTAAAAAGGTTTATAGAAATCAATATCTTACAATCCCGCATTTGGATTTGCATAATAGAACATTTGTTCTACAACCACTGACGGAAATTGCGCCCAATTTTGTTCATCCTGTAGTTAAAAAACAAATCAAAAGATTATGTTCGCCACCAACCTGCTAAATATCTTTATTATTATCTTTGCAACATCCTCAATCTCATATCTGTTATGGCGGTTACTTGGTTATTTCAAGCGAAAAGCAAAAGAACTTGAACGCCTCAATACCGATTTGCAATTAATACAGAACATATCCAAAGAAATAACCAGTACTCTTGAAATGAGAGAATTACTCCCACAGATAATGAATGCATTTGCGAAAGCAGTTAATGTCACCAAAGGTTCTATTATGCTTCTGAACGAAGAAACACAGATACTTGAGATAAAATACGGGCTTGGATTATCCGCACGAGCATATGAGGTTGTCCGTCCAAAACTTGCTGAAGGTATTGCCGGTATTGTTGCAGCGACTTGCGAACCTTATCTTATTATTCCTGATACTACTAAAAGTAGTGAATATGTAGATTTTGTATCTGACCCTAAAAAAACAAGGCCCAAAGAAACACTACTATGCTTACCACTTGCGTTTAAAGGGCATGTTTTAGGAGTTGTTTCACTTGACAAAAAAGTTGGTGGTAAAAATTTCTCAGAATATGATATCAAAATTGGTTCAATCCTCGCCAATCAAGTAGCGGTTGCTATACAGAATGCGAAATCATATGAGAATGCAATTACCGACGGACTGACAGCACTTTATATCCATAAATACTTTCATCATCGGCTTGAAAAGGAAATGGAACGGGCAAGAAGATTTGAACATGTGCTTTCGCTGATAATGTTTGATATTGACCATTTCAAAAGTTTTAATGATACTTACGGTCATCAAATAGGCGATGCTGCGCTGGTTCATCTGTCAAGATTATTAAAAAAAACTATGCGTTCAACTGATATTCTTGCTCGGTATGGTGGCGAAGAGTTTGCTGTAATACTTGTGCCGGACCCTAAAATTGAGCAGACAACGGAGATGGTGAAAAATATCGCAGAACGGTTAAGATGTAATGTTGAAAATACACCACTTGAGATAAACAACAAAAAACTCAAAATTACCATCAGTATCGGTGTAGTTTCGTGGTATGGCGAGAAAAAAATTGATAAAGATAAACTTATAAAACAGGCTGATGATGCACTCTATAAAGCGAAACGGGAAGGTAGGAATCGTGTCCGCGTATATAATGAAGATTTTATTTGATTTTTTGTAAATTTTTTGATAAAATATAATGCTAAATTCCAAAACAATATAATAAACCGAATGGAGAATAAAATGAGCGAAAGAATTCCGCTTGTGGCTGGGAATTGGAAGATGAACAAAACTGTCGGCGAAGCGGTTGAATTAGTAACACAACTGAAACAGAAATTATCGGATGTCAAAAACCGGGAAATGCTTGTCTGCCCGCCGTTTGTAGCGATTGTTATCGTCAGAGAAATAGTGAAAAATTCAAATATAAAATTAGGTGCACAAAATATGTATTTTGAAAAATCAGGTGCGTTTACCGGCGAAATATCGCCTGTGATGCTTAAAGATGTCGGTTGTGAATATGTAATTATCGGGCATTCCGAAAGACGGCAGTATTTTGGCGAAACCGATGACAGCGTCAACAAAAAAATGAAGGTCGCATTTGAGAACGGATTGATACCTATTGTGTGTATCGGTGAAACACTTCAACAACGCGAACAAAACGAAACATTTTCAGTAGTAGAAAGACAGGTTAAGACAGGATTAACAGGATTAACCGGCGAACAAGCGAACCGGCTTGTGATTGCATATGAGCCGGTATGGGCTATAGGAACGGGAAAAACTGCAACACCTCAGCAGGCAGAAGAAATCCACGCATTCATCAGAAAACTCTATTGTGAAATGTATGGAAAAGATTCTGGCGAAGCTGTTAGAATTTTATACGGAGGCTCAATTAAACCTGATAATTTTGCTGAAATAATGAAACAGCCAAACATAGATGGTGGACTCGTCGGCGGAGCTTCGCTTAAAGCTGACGACTTTATCAAACTTGTGAGGTATTAAAAATGCAGGTAGTTCCACAAAATTATTCTTTTAATGTATTAATTAAAAGAAAAAAAGAAACCTATAAAAATATAGAGAATAATACTATCTCATTACCAAATAATACAATACCGCATTTGCTTTTGGGAGATGTTTTTGAACAATTAAGACGGATACCTGATAAAAGCATTTCAGTGGTTGTGACCTCGCCGCCATATTGGAATTTAAGGGATTATGAAATAGAAAATCAGATTGGCAGAGAAAAATCACCACAGGAATATGTTGGAAAAATGATAAGGGTTGGTGATGAAATTTTAAGAGTGTTAAAAGATGATGGGGCATATTTTTTGAATATAGGTGATACATATGTTGATAAAAATTTACAGATGATTCCATCCCGTATTGCAATCGGGATGCAAAATATGGGTTGGCTTTTAAGAAACCAAATTATATGGTATAAACCTGACCACATGCCATCACCGGTAAGAACAAGATTTACAAATACATATGAACCGGTTTTCTTTTTCACAAAAAACGATTGGGAAAAAAATGTCTGTTTTGATATAGATTCTATACGAATTCCGCATAAGACACAAAAAGAAATACAAATGCCAAAAGGCAAAAAGTATAATGGCAAATTCCGAGGTAATGAAAAAAATATTGGTGCATCTCCCGGCGCTAGAATGTCAATTTCAGAGGGCAGATATACACTTAAACGGAAACATGAATTATCATTGAGTGAGATATGCGATTATTTAAGATATTGGCGAGAAAAAAAAGAAATTAGTGTGAAAGAAATTGACAAAATTCTTGGGTATAAACATACAGCAGGACATTGGTTCAGAAAAGATGTTGGTGGTTCGCTTCCAACCCCTAATGATTGGTTAAAATTAAAAAAGATATTAAATTTTGACGACAGATATGATAAAGAAATGACAGAAACACATTTGGTCTTACAAGTTGTTCAAAATCATCCTAAAGGAAAAAACCCCGGGGATTTATGGATAATAAATACAGCAAAAACTGGTTACGAACATTTCTCAGTTTTTCCTGAAGAAATACCGAAAATGGCAATAAAATCATGTTGTCCTTCAGATGGAATTGTTTTAGACCCGTTTGCTGGCTCTGGTACAACAGGAAAAGTTGCTTTGGAATTAAATAGGAAATCAATTTTGATAGAATTACAATCAAAATTTGTAAAAATTATCAAAAAACGCTGTGGAGAAATAAAAATTATATGAATACAAAACTAAAAAAGATTGAAATGTTAGAATACGATTATTTCAAGAAGATTGATTTTGATTTAAGTCAGGATTTACAAAAAATGATAGATGGTCTTAATTCAAAGGATAAAATTAAAAATGACTGGAAAAAATTTTTTGACAGAATTGATAAGAAAAAACAAAATTCTGATTTTTGTCGTGGAGCAGAAAGAATTTATTATTGGCTATTCAGTCAATTTGGTAAACCGAGTTCTGCTCCTATTGGAGCAGATATGTTTTTTGAAACCCACAATGCTTTTGTTCATATAGATATTAAAACAACAAAATTTGATAATCCGTCTGACTACAAAGGAAAAGTTCCACTTGGTGCTAATCAAACAAGTTATTATGGGAAGCACTATGAAGTTCATTTACCCACTTTTTATAATAAAGGCAAGCCAACTGAAAAAATTTGTTTAACTTATGTCATAAATATCGTTTATGAGTATAACAAAAACGGAGATATTGTAATATTGGCAATTTTACTTATTGCTGTTCCTAATGGTGAGTTAAAAATAATTTATGATGATAAAATTATTGGTGCGAGTAAAAATAAAGGTGAGGCATTCCGCTACGAGTATAAAAATAGTCCAAAATTTAAGTTATTGAATGATAAACCATACAGAATCAAGTTTTTATTTTTAGATAGAAGAATTACACAAGAAAAAATTATTGGTTTTAGAATGGAGTGATTTATGTCGGAACTTACGGAAAGAATTACGGAAAAAATCAAAATGAGAGAAAAAAGGGCGCAGAAACCTGTGATTGCAAATGTTTCTAACAGACATATACATCTCTGTCAGGAAGATTTGGAAAAACTTTTTGGAACTGGTTACAAACTTACGAAAGATAGAGACCTTATGCAGCCAGGCGAGTTCGCATCAAAAGAATCGGTTTCTATTAAAGGACCGAAAAACGAGATAAAAAATGTGCGTGTACTTGGTCCTGTAAGAAAATTTACACAGATAGAGATTTCTAAAACGGATACATTTATTCTCGGTGTAAATGCACCGCTGCGAGTATCAGGTGATATAAAAAATTCTGCACCGATAACAGTAATTAGTCCAAATGGGCTAATTGAACTGAAAGAAGGTTGTATCGTTGCCAAACGGCATGTTCATTTTACACCGAAGGATGCCGAGTTCTTTCAGGTAAAAGATGGCGAAAATATAAGCGTAAAAGTTGAAAGCGAACGAGGGCTTGTTTTTGATAATGTTGTCGCACGTGTTCGCGAAAACATGGCGTTAGAATTCCATATAGATACTGACGAAGCAAATGCCGCTGGTATAAAAAACGGTGATAGAGTAATAATTTTATGAACCTAAAAGAAATAAAAACTGTAGTAGCAGATGACGAACCGGATATTCTGGAATTTCTTAGTTTTGCTTTAGAGAAACATGGCTTTGTGGTTTTTAAAGCATCCGACGGCAAAGAACTTTTGGAAAAAATATACCAGCATAAACCAGATATCGTAATTTCAGATATTGATATGCCCAATCTCACAGGATATGATGTATTACAAACTTTAAGAAATGACTCTTTTTTAAGACATCTGCCGTTAATCTTTTTAACAGGAACAAGGAAAAAAGTAGAAGATAGAATAAAAGGTATGGAATACGGATGCGATGACTATATCTATAAGCCTGTGGATCCTTACGAATTAGTAGCAAGAGTGAAAGGGCTGCTTAAAAGACATGCAGGTTATTTAGATGCTAACCCGTTAACGAAATTACCAGGTAACCAGTCTATTGAATATGAACTCAACGCCAGAATGAATGCTGAAAAACCATTTGCCGCACTTTACTTGGATATTGATAATTTCAAATCTTATAACGATAAATACGGTTTCTTAAATGGCGATGAGATAATCAAAAATGTAGGATTTATCTGTGTAAATGCATGTAGAAATTGTGAAAACAGCGAAGATATTGTCGGACATATTGGTGGTGATGATTTTGTTATTTTTACAGAATGCCAGACAGCTGAAAAAATTGCGAATTATATCTTGAATGAATTTAATAAATCAGTAGAGAAGTATTATAGTCCTGAAGATGCGAAAAACAGAAATATAGAAGTAAAAAACCGAGTAGGGAATTTGGAAAAGTTTCCGCTTATGAGTATCAGTATTGCTATCATTTCTACAGACAAAATAAAAATTACACATAAAGCAGAGTTTTCTATAATATCTGCAGAACTTAAAAAACATGCCAAATCTTTAGGTGGTAATAGATATGTTTTTGAAAGAAGGGTTGAAGAACACGAATGACTGCACCGAATAATTCGGTTTAATTCGGTTAACATTTGGTTTACATTCGGGTTTTAAGGAGGTATGGATGGAAGCATTGGGAATGATTGAGACGCGCGGTTTAATCGCTCTGATTGAATCCGCGGATGCTGCTGTGAAAGCAGCGAATGTGAAATTGGTTGGCTGGGAAAAAATTGGAAGCGGACTCGTAACGGTTCTGTTTCGTGGAGAAGTCGCAGCCTGTAAATCATCTTGTGAAGCAGGTGCTGCAGCAGCACAAAAAGTCGGCGAACTGGTTGCCGTTCATGTGATTCCGCAGCCACATCAGGATTTGGAAGGCACAATGCCAATCTCTTTATTAGAAAGCAAGAAGAAATAATACACGAATAGCAACCAAATAAAAATACCGAATAGAAACACCGAATAACCGTCTAAATTTATTCGTTTATATTCGGTTAACATTCGGGAGATATTCGTGATATAAGGAGTGGAGTGACTATGCAATTTGCCCGTGTTATAGGCAATGTTGTCTGCACACGAAAAGATGATAAACTTGTCGGCACCAAACTTTTAATGGTCCAGCCGGTTTCACTTGAAGGAGAACCCAAGGGAAACCAACTTGTTGCTGTGGATGCCGTCGGTGCTGGAGAAGGCGAGCTTGTTTTAATAGTTCAAGGTTCTTCCGCTCGTCAGACCAAACGCACCGAAGGCAATCCTGTTGATACAACGATAATGGCAATTATTGACTACATAGAGAAAGACGGCAAGGTTGTTTTTAAGAAAAGTGCAGACACAAAAGGCAGTAGATAAGTGGCTAAGTGGTTACGTGGTTAGGTTTTACTTAATCACTTAATTACTTAATCACATAATCACTGGTTCTATTATGGAACTAAACGAAAATGATATTTCTAAAATTGTTGCAGAAGTGATAAAACGGCTATCAGAAACCGAAGAAAAAATCAATATCACTCCGACAACGGATTCTGTCGGTCCTGTTTTTGATAATTTTGAGGAATGTTTGAACGCTGCAGAAACTGCCCAGAAGATTTTGTGGGATTTAGGGCTTGTAAAACGAGAAAAAATTATTCAAGCAATACGAGAATCTGCAATCCAAAATGCAGAATACCTCGCTAAAATGATTGTTGAAGAAACAAAAATGGGCAGGTGGGAAGATAAGGTTCAAAAAAATATTCTTGCTGCCGAGAAAACTCCCGGTGTTGAAGATTTACAACCAACTGCTTTTACCGGCGACCGCGGACTTACACTTGTAGAAAATGCGCCTTACGGGATAATCGCAGCAGTTACACCGTCTACAAATCCTGTATCAACTATTATAAATAACGCTATTTCAATTATCGCAGCTGGTAATTCTGTGATTTTTGCGCCACATCCAGCTGCGAACAAATGTTCGCACCAGATAATCAAAATTTTGAACGATGCAATTATTTCTGCCGGCGGGCCATTGTCGCTTGTTTCAACAGTAAATCCGTCATCGGTTGAGTTCACACAAGCATTATTAAAACATCCAAAAGTAAAACTGAACCTTGTTACAGGTGGACCTGCAATTGTAAAAATTGCGATGTCCGTTGGTAAAAAAACAATTGCTGCAGGTCCAGGTAATCCACCCTGTATAGTTGATGAAACTGCTATAATAGAAAAAGCCGCGCAAGATATGGTATCAGGTGCAAGTTTTGATAACGGGATTTTATGCACGGCCGAAAAAGAAACACTTGTTGTTGAAAAAGTCTTTGACCAGTTTTTATCATCCTTAAGAAAAGATAATCGCACCTATGAACTTTCTGCAAAACAGATGGATGAACTTGCAAAAATTGTTATCAAAGAGCCCGGCGGAAAATATAAAGAAGGTGTGATGAATCGTGATTATGTTGGAAGGAATGCATCAGTAATTGCTAAAGCGCTTGGATTGAATATTTCTGACGATATACGGCTGCTTTGGGGTACGGTAGAAAAAAACCATCCGTTTGTATGGACTGAACAACTTATGCCAGTTATGCCTGTTGTAAAAATGAAGGATGTTGACTCCGCGATAGAATTCGGAATTGAGGTTGAAGGCGATAATCATCACACATTTATTATGCATTCTCTGAATGTTGCTAATTTAACGAAAATGGCGCGTCTATGTCAGGGTTCTATCTTTGTGAAAAACGGCCCTTCGTATATGGGTTTAGGAATGGGTGAGGGTTATGCGGCGCTTTCAATCGCAACCCCAACAGGCGATGGATTAGTTAAAGCAAAAAATTTCACTCGCCCACTCCGCTGTGTTTTAGTTGATTATTTCAGAATAGCATGAAAACAAAAATTTTAATGATTGGCAAAAACGACAAAAATGCCGAAAAAAAAGAAATTGAGTTTGAGTTAGATTATTTAATGTCTCTTACAACGGGTCAAAGATTCAAAATGATGCATGATAGATCTCTACTAATAATGAAGAGAATTAAAAAATATGAACATAGAACAACTCCTGAAATTACTCAAAGAACATAATGTTAAATTCCTTGTTATAGGAGCCGAGGCATTTCCTGCATATGGATATGCTCGTGCAACATTTGACATTGATATTTTTATTGAGCCAATTGAAGAAAATGCCAAAAAAGCAATTAAAGCACTAAAAGAATTTGGTTATGATATTATTGAGGACACAACACTTGAAAATTTTCTTACTAAAAAAACACTTATTCGCCAATATGTATTGCCGACTGATATCCATCCATTCGTTACCGGTATAAATTTTAAAGAGGTCTGGAAAAACAAAATCCGTGCCAAAATAGGTGATACTTATGTATATTTTCCAGCGCTTAAAGATATGATAAAAATGAAGAAAGCAGCGGGACGAGTTAAAGACAAAGAAGATTTAAAATATCTGACAGCAATTTTAAAGAGAAAAAAGAAAAAATGAATATAGTTGAACTTGTTAAAAATGCTGGCGTTGTCGGTGCGGGTGGGGCGGGTTTTCCAACGCATATAAAACTTTCTGCTAAAGTTGAGACCGTTATTGCAAATGGTGCGGAATGCGAACCGCTTTTAAGAGTAGACCAACAGATGATGGACATTTATGCAGAACGAGTTGTCCGTGGATTGCAGTTGGCAATGGAGTCAACTGGCGCAAAAAACGGCATTATCGCACTGAAAGAAAAATACCAACCAGCAATAAATGCGTTGAATAAAACAATTTCCCAGTTTCCCAATTTCCCAATTTCTCTTTTTTATTTAAATAATTTCTATCCCGCAGGTGATGAGTTTGTTCTTGTTTATGAGGTTACAGGAAAAATTCTACCGGAAAGCGGAATCCCACTGAATGTCGGCATAGTAGTAGATAATGTTGTTACTCTGATGAATATTGCAAATGCTGTTGACGGCCAACCAGTAACTGACAGGCCTTTGACCGTCTGCGGTGCAGTAAAAAATCCGGTTACTGCATTTTTTCCTATCGGAACATCAGTTGCGGAAGTAATTAATTTTGCAGGTGGGACAACTACGAGCGATTATACTGTTCTTGACGGCGGGCCTATGATGGGAACAATTATTTCTGAAGACACAGCAATTACAAAAAAAACATCAGGCATACTCATTCTCCCGTCGGATAGCGAGGTTGTTTACCAGAAATCCAACAGGCACGCTATAAAACAATCAAAAAGCGCTTGTGAACAATGTCAGGATTGCACCGAGATTTGTCCGAGGTATCTTTTAGGACATACACTAGAATGTCACAAAATTCAGCGTTCAACCGCTTGTGGCTTAACAGAAAATATCACACAAGCATTTATGTGCTCTGAGTGTGGGCTTTGCGATTGGGTTTGCCCAGGCAAACTCTTACCCAGAAAAATAAATCAGACAATAAAACAGAAACTTATAAAAGACGGGCAAAAGAATCCATATAAAAAAATGCCGTCTGAAGTCCATCCAATGCGTGAATATCGTAGAGTACCTCTACACAGAATCTTGGGTCGGCTTGATTTAATTCAATATGATAAGCCTGCACCTTTTACAGATAGAGCAATAGAAATTTCAGAAATAAAAATTCCACTCTCACAGCATACAGGAGCACCTGCAGAACCGGTTGTGAAAGTTGGTGATAAAGTAAAAAAAGGTCAGTTGATAGCAGAGATTCCCGACGGTAAATTATCGGCAAATATTCACGCTTCAATTGATGGCAAAATTATAGGAGTGAGCAATTTCATAAAAATTGAGAGGTAGTTATGAAAAAGAAAAAAGCACAGTTTGTTAAAGAACAATGTGTAAATTACAAAACTAATACTATTACAATTCCTGTTGAGGTATTTGAAACCGCAGACACAAAAGAAGAAATTGAGGACTGGCTTCTGGCACATGATCCAGAGTTTATCAAAAGAATGAGAAAAGCAAAAGCAGATATGGAAGCTGGAAAATTTATTCCATGGGAACAGGTGAAGCAAAAATTAAGTATCAAATAGATACTTATCCAGAAGCAATTGATGACTTATCCAAACTTGACTTTTCAGTTCGTGAAAGAATTGATAAGAAAATAAATTAGTTAGCTGAAAACGCAGAAAGTATCGCTCATCATCAGTTGACTTCAATGCCGAATGACTTGAAAGGACTTTGTAGAATTCATAGTGGCGACTGGCGAAATCTTTACTGGATTTCTCATGAAAAGCAGAAAATATGGATTTTCAGAATAGAACATCGTTCAAAGGCGTACGAAAAGTTGTGAGGAATTTTTATGATTCAACCGACGATAGGCTTTATTGAAACAAATTCAATCGCCAAAGGGATAGAGGCATCTGATGCGATGTGCAAAGTTTCAGGGATTGAACTTGTAGATGCATATCCGATTTGTCCTGGAAAATATCTGGTTCTGATAACGGGACTTCTTGCTGATGTTGAATCATCAGTTGAAAAAGGCGTTGAGATTGCTGGTGAGACACTTATTGATAAATTCATAATTCCGAATGTCAATACTCAAGTTGTTCCTGCGATTTTAGGCACAAATGAAATAGCAAATTTTGAGGCAGTTGGGATTATTGAAACATTTACAGTTGCTTCCTGTATCCGTGCCGCTGATGCCGCTGCCAAAGCTGCAAAAATTTCACTTATAGAGATCCGTCTTGCAAAAGGTTTAGGTGGGAAATCGTTTGTAACGCTATGCTCCGACGATGTTGGCGCCGTCCACTCTGCGGTAAATGCTGGTTGCGAGATTATAAAAGATGAAGGCGTAATAATTCAGCGGGTCGTTATCCCAAAAGCCCATGAAGAGCTTAAAAGAACATTGTTATGAAAAAATCTATCAAAGTTTGTTGACCAATTAGACGATAAAGCAGAATAATTAGCAAATAAAGTTGCATACGAACTTAATAAATAGTTTTTGCTGAAAAAGTCAGCAAAAACTACCCTGACCCCGAACTTGTTTCGGGGGAAGGGTTTCATATTCCGGCGAACTGCGAGATTCTTCGCTCCGCTCAGAATGACAAACAGAGGACTTTTTCAACAAAGATGGAATGAAAAACTCAGTAGAAAAATTCTGAGTTGAAAGAATTAAACACAGGAGAGTTTTATGACTGAAAAATTTGATGTGGGTTACAACACAAAAGAGAAGGAAAAAGAAATCACAGACTGGGAAGGAAAAACGATTAAATCGGCAAAAGTTATACACGAAAGTGCGGATGGCTGTTTAATTGTAGAGTTTAGTGACGGAACAAAAAAAGAGTATAACTATAACGAGTTAGGATTTTGGGAAAAATAACAAAAAGCTAAGATCAAAATTGGCAAAAAAATGAATATTGTAATTGGTTCTGATCATTCAGGTTTCCAACTTAAAGAAAAACTAAAAAAATTTTTGCAAGGGTTAGGTCATACAGTTTTTGATTTTGGTTGCTATTCTGAAGAGGCGGTTGATTGGCCTGATATTGCACTGTTGGTTGCAGAATCGCTCGCTAAAATGGAGTACGAAAAAGGTATTTTGATAGATGGCACCGGCGGGGCAATGCCTATTGCAGCGAACAAAGTGCCGGGTATCCGAGCTGTATGTGCATATAACGAACTTACCGGAAAATTCGCGTCTGAACATGACGATGCAAATATTTTGTGTCTCGGGGCAAGAATGATAGGCGATTTAGAAGCACAGGAGATAATTAAAGTCTGGCTTGAAACAAAGTTTGCAGGTGGCAGACACTATCGTCGGCTGGATAAAGTTACTGAAATAGAAAAAAAATATTTAAAATAACGTTTCCACGTTAGCGAGAATGTGAGAACGAAAAAATATGAAAATAGCAATCGGAAGTGACCATCGCGGATTCCGGTATAAAACAGAACTGATAAAATATTTATCAAAAAATTATATGATAAAAGATTTCGGGACTTTTTCTGAAAATAGTTGCGATTATCCGGATTTTGCATACAGCGTCGCAAAAGCGGTTGTATCAAAAAGATTTGACAGAGGGATTTTAGTATGTGGTTCAGGCAATGGTATATGTATTGCCGCAAATAAGGTTAAAGGCACGAGGGCTGTCGTTGGCTATTCACCCAAAGCGGCAGAATTTTCAGTCAGGCATAACGATGCAAACATTATCTGTTTTTCAGAAGATTTTTCGCTTATTCACATTAAAAAAGCAGTAAAAAAATTTCTTTCAGCAAGATTTGAAAAAGGTCGACATTTAAGAAGAGTTAAAAAAATAAAAAAAATTGAGGAGGGGAAATGAACGCAGAACAGACGCGAAACAAAACGCAGAACCGACGCGGAACATGGAAATGGTTTTTACTTTACACTTTTTACTTTACACTTTACACTTTACTTAATGCACAGGATGTGAACCAACTTGTAGCAGAAGGTAACAAGCTTATTAAAGAGAAAAAATACGACGAAGCGGTAAAGATACTTCTTGAAGCAAAAAAGCTGGATGAAAAATCGCCGCTTCCCGATGTCGCACTCGGAATGATGTTTTTGCAAAAAAACAGTTTATGGGAAGCCGAAGCCCACTTAAAAGCAGCAGAAGAATACTTAATAAAAGAAGCCAAAAAGAATAAGCAGGAAGATAAAAGTCTTCCAGCAATACAATATACACTCGCTGTTCTTTATGAAAAAAAAGATGAAAAAGAAAATGCAATTTTATACTGGACTAAACTTGTAAAAAATTCTGATTTCAAAGAAATAGCAAAAAAACATATTCAGTTTTTAGGGGGTGCAAAGTGACAATTAAAAATGTAAAATTAAAAATTAAAAATTATTGGAAGTGGTTTTACCTTTTACCTTTTACCTTTTACCTTTTACCTGCCTTTTTCGGTTGTGCAACAACAAAAACAGTTATTAAAAAGGGTTATGATTTTTCAAGTATAAAAAAAATCGCTGTCTTAAAATTTTCAGGTGATGGTGGTGATGCAGTAAGCAACGAGTTCATAAGACAGTTTTTGTCCGCAGGACTGAATGTTATTGATAGAACAGATATTCAGAATATCAGCGATACAAAATCACTTGGGGTTGATGCAATAATTTCCGGGAATGTAATTGAGTTTAATCCATCAAATAAATTGTTGGTGTTTAAGGAAAAGGGTAAAATTGTAATATCAGATAAAGCATATCCGATAAGCGGAACGACTGTTCTTCCGACGGGTTCTGCATTCGGGCTTGAAGATGCCAATGTTTTTACAGTATCCGCATCCGTATCTATTTCGGCAAAAATTACAGATGGTTTAACTGGCGAGGTTGTATGGAGCGATTCAAAAAGTTACGAAGCGTTAGATATAAATACAGCAGTCGGCTTGGTTGTCAGTTCGCTAAAAAAATCATTAAAGCCATTTTGGAAGGAATTACAGTAAAAAAAGAATTTGTGGAATGGCAGATTTCAACCTGCCGTCAATGATGTAGCCCCCGAATTCATTCGGGGGTGAACGAAGTGAATGAAAATTCAAACCATACTGTAGCCGAGAATTCATTCTCGGAGAGCGAAGCGAAAAATGTTTGCAGGGAAAATTATAGGCAGGGTTGTTGCAACACAAAAATATGGATCATTAGAAGGGAAAAAACTGCTTCTTGTTCAGCCGCTGACATGGGATAAAAAGCCCAAAGGTGAACCTCTCGTTGCTGTAGATGTCGTCGGTGCAGGCGCTTCTGAATTTGTTTTTTATGTTGGTGCTCGTGAAGCTGCGGTTGCCTGTGGCGGGACATCTCTGGCTGATACACCTCCAGTAGATGCTGCGATTGTCGGTATAATTGACGGAATAAATCTGGTCATATAGGAATGAAGAAATACACAACTGAAGAAATGGAATGGCTAAAACTCACACCGGCAGAAAGATTGCTGGAAACTGGTAAATTGTGGGAATTATACTTGGCTATCGGAGGGGATCTTGACCCGGAACCCGATACTAAAAGTCCTTTTTACTTTCCAGAAATTTGGTGTAAAAAGTCTTTTAATAGGCGGTCAGGCATGCATCATATACGGTGCCGCAGAGTTTAGCAGGGACTCTGATTTCGTTATTTTTTGTGATACACAAAATCTTAATAAACTTAAAAAGGTGCTTTCTGCACTTAAAGCAAAAAATATCTATGTACCACCGCTAAAAAAAGAATTTCTTGAAGAAGGACATGCATGCCATTTCAGATGTTATGCTGAACCAGCAAAAAATTTGAGGATTGATATTATCGCAAAATTACGAGGATGTGATGATTTTGATAAATTATGGCAGCGACGATATACACTCAAATTGGTAGAAAACAAAAGGATTGATATAATTGGATTAACGGATTTGGTGCAAAGCAAAAAAACGCAGAGAGATAAAGATTGGCTAATGCTTAACCGACTCGTTGAAAATGATATAATTTTAACAAGAAAACCATCTGACGAAAAAATTAAGTGGTGGTTATGCGAATGTCGGAGTATTGATAAATTGATTGAACTGACAGATAAAAATATAAATTTGGCACGGGAATGTATCAAAAAAAGACCGCTTCTGGCTGCAGCGATTAAAAAAAATATAGCAAAATTGACAGAATTGTTGCAAGATGAAGAGTTATTAGAGCGAAAAAAAGATAAAAAATACTGGCATCCACTGATAAAAGAACTTGAGATATTAAGGCATAAAAGTTGGAAGAGATAAACATAATAGGGAGCAAAAATGTTCATAGCAAGAGTTGTGGGAAATGTCTGGGCGACCAGAAAACATAAATCATTAGAAAACACAAAACTTCTTTTAGTGAGACGGCTTGACGGTATTTCAGGGAAATTTATTGACGAAGATATTATGCTTGCGGTTGACAAATACATTGACGCAGGGATTGGCAATACCGTTTTGGTGATGGACGAAGGCAACTCTGCCCGTCAGATATTAAACGACAAAGTTGCACCAGTAAGAACAATCATCTGCGGAATTATTGACACGGTATTTTCCAAAGGTCAGACCAAAAAATGGCATTGAAAATGAAAAATATTATCAAGATTAAAAATGATGAGTTAAAACAAGAACTTATTGGTGAAATAAAAGATTTTCCCAAATATACAACTCAAATAATAAATCTTGCCAATCAAAATGCTCAGGGAACGAGACCAAGAGTAGTAGGGCAACTATCGGAACTGATAAAAGAATGTCCTGAAAGAACATATATGGGCTGGAAAAATTGGTATCTCAGAAAATATCCCGATGCTATCAACGATGCTGTAGAAAAAATAAAAGAAATGATATTAAATTTACAGGAAGCCGTTAAATTGATTGATGAGCCATTGATAAAAAAATGGGTAGACGATTTAGTGCTTGAAAAAACTTTTATCGGGTTAAGATTTCAGGAAGCAGTTTTGAAGAAAATTGCAAAGATAAAGAAAGTAGATTATAGATTAGCAGAACCAAAAGAAGAATCACAAGGTATTGATGGTTTTGTGGGAAACATTCCAATATCTATAAAACCAATAACATATAAAACCAAAAATGCTTTAAGTGAAGAAATTAAAGTCAAAGTAATCTACTATAAAAAAACAAAAACAGGATTAGAAATAGACGCAAGCGAAATTTGATAATTTTATGAAAACATCTCACAAAATTATTATTGGTGATTCTAGAAATATGAGAGAACTGAAAGATGAATCGGTTCATTTAGTGGTTACATCACCACCCTACTGGCAATTAAAGGATTATGGTTGTAAAAATCAGATTGGTTTTCACCAGAGCTATGAGGAATATGTTGATTCACTCAATAAAGTTTGGGCTGAATGTTATCGTGTTTTGCATCCAGGTTGCAGGTTATGTGTTAACATTGGTGACCAATTTGCCCGCTCAGTAATTTATGGCAGATATAAAATTATTCCTATACGAGAAACGATTGTGAATTTTTGTGAAAAAATCGGTTTTGATTATATGGGTGCAATTATCTGGCAGAAAGTTACAACCTGCAAAACAACTGGTGGTGCAACGGTGATGGGTTCCTATCCTTATCCAAGAAATGGAATGATTTCTATTGATTATGAATTTATTTTATTGTTCAAAAAATTGGGTAAATCGCCTGTTCCAACAAGGGAGCAAAAAGAAGAATCAAAAATGAGTCATGAGGAATGGGTGAAATATTTTTATGGACATTGGAATTTTGCCGGTGAAAAACAAAACGGGCATCTCGCAATGTTCCCTGAGGAATTGCCTCGCCGTTTGATAAAAATGTATAGTTTCGTTGGAGACACTGTTCTTGACCCGTTTTTAGGAAGTGGAACGACAACAAAAGTTGCGGCTTTGCTTGATAGAAATTCAATTAGTTATGAAGTTAATCCTGCTTTTTTGGATGTCATTAAAGAGAAACTTGGAATAAAACAAAAAGAATTGTTTGACAAAAGTCAGAATTACGAAATAATTTTTCAAAATACTCAAAAACCCGGTTTTACAAAAAGGACAAAGAGTCGAAAACAGTATCGGCTTAATGACAAAAGAGTTGACCCAAGGAAATTTAATTTTGGGACAAAAATTTCTTTTCCAATATAAGAAATGAACAATTTTATAGAAACAAAAGAATGGTTCAGACTCAGTTTTAACGATTTTGACACTGCAATTAAACTTTATGAGATTGAAGATTATGATGCCAGTGTATATCATATACAACAGTGTTTAGAAAAATGTTGTAAAGCGGTTGGTTGTTTTTTGGGTGTTGAGATAAAAAAAACGCATTATCCTGGAAAGGAAATTATAAAAGAAAGTTTAACAAATCTGTATGATAGAATTACAAAACTTAGATAAGATAAAACAGCAGGATTATATTCCGCCAATAAAAAAATATTTTGAACGTGTCTATTCATATTTCACTGATAATTTTTTGGGGCTACTTCTTTACGGCAGTGTAGGACGGGGAACTGCGAAACCGTTTTCTTCATGGGAAAATGATATTGATTTATTAGTAATTATTGAGGGGCTTGTTGACTTTAGAGAACGTGGTAAGCAGAAGGTACCGATAGAACACAGTGTAAAATTTGGTATTGAAGCGGTATGGATTACACCAAAAGAATTAGAAGGGTATATTCTTTCAAAAACAGGTTTCATAATGGATGCGCTTTATGAAGGTGTAATACTATATGAGAAAGATAATTTCTTGACAAAAAAACGGGATGAACTTATTGAATGGCTTACTCGTAGAGGTGTAAAAAAGAAAGATATCGGCTGGGTATTCCCGATAAAAGCAGGCGAGAAATTTGATTACAGATGAAATACAAAACAGTAAAAGAAAAAATATCTACTGTATTAACGCCATCAAAAACTAAAACTGTTGACTCCGCCCTTTCTACATATAACAAACTAGAAAACAGAAAGAGCGGGATTGAATTACAACTTTTCAATAATGTACAGTTTATTTATGAGTTGCATTTGGCAAAATTGGAATTAGAGTCATTTGGATTAGATGTAAAAATCACAAATGGTTTAAGAGAAATTTTGACAAACTGTGATTTTGAAACAGCAGAAATCATAAGACAAAGAACAGCATATTTTGAAAAAGTAAATGAAGAGACAAGCGATTATTATTATATACAACAAAAAAATCAAACCCGTTCTGTAAATCAGTATTTAACTCACTGGTTTTATCCGTATAAAGGAAAATTTCATCCCCAGATGATTCGGGCATTACTAAATATTTTACAGATAAAAAAAGGTGAAACGGTTTTAGATCCATTTATCGGCAGTGGCACGACAGCGTTAGAATCAATACTTTTAGGAATAAATTGTATTGGTTATGATATTTCATCAGTTTGTGTTTTGGTTTCCAAAAGTAAAACAGAGTCAATTGATGTGGCAGATGAAATAATTGAAATGAGAGATGCTATTTTATTTGGCGAGAAAAGAGTAGAAAAATTGGGAGTTGGGAAGGTGAGAAATTTTTATAAAGTTGCTGAACTTATTGCTCATAGTGATGTTGCAAGAAGAGGAAAACAATTCCATCAAGCATTTAAGGAAAATGTTGTAAAAATGACAAATTCACTAAAAGATTTTGTTGGAGTGAAGGAAAAACTCGAGTTAAAACTCGGAAATGTCAAAATAGAAAAAAAAGATGCTCGGCATCTGCCATTAGAAAACAATAGCATGGACGGAATAATTACTTCTCCGCCTTATTCAATTGCCCTTAATTATGTTGAAAATGATGCACATTCATTAGAAGCACTGGGCTATGATTTAAAAAAAGTCAAAGATGACTTTATTGGTGTCCGTGGAAGCGGTTTTGAAAAATTTGAACTTTATGAAAAAGATATGGAAAAAGCATACAGCGAAATGTATCGTGTGCTAAAACCACAAAAATATTGTGCAATTGTTATTGGGAATGTTACCTATCAAGGACAAGAAGTTAATACCGCCCGAAATGTTATTGACTACTGTCAGAGTATCGGTTTTTGTTTAGACCAGAAAATAGAAAAAATAATTTTTGGTTTGTATAATGTGATGCAAAAAGAATATATTTTGATATTTAAAAAGGAATAATAAATGGAAAACAATGAATTGCAGAAAAGGATGGACAATTACGAAAGAATTATTAAAGAGATAATAGGTGCGTTTAGCTTGTTGGACTTCCATATAGTTGTGGAATCTACAATTCACAAGAAAATTATCCCTATTAATAGAGAAGATGAAAATGACAAACTTTTAATGGGTGATATTTCTATTATTGTAAATGATTTTGCTAAAAAATATAATAAAACTCCAATTACTTTTGATATTTATAAATCATTGGTTAATCCACCAAAACCGAAAAGTTTTTGCAATAATGAAATAGGAATTTTTGCTGATAAAGTAATACCTTTATTTTTTGACACAAATAAGGATAAAGTCAAAATAATAACCTCTTTTGAGAGATTATCTCTAAATGGTTACCCTGATGAAGTGATTACTGACAAATATGGAGGAATTACATATCTTGAAGTAAAAACAACCTCAAGACGCGATATAGGTTCACCAAGAGATTTTTTCTTTTCTCCATTGAAAAATTCAAAGAAGAAAATTAAAAATGATGGACACCATTTACTACTATGTTTTGACACTTTTGAACAGAAAGAGAAAGAATTCATAATTACAGGATGGTGTCTTATTGATTTATTTAATATCAAGGTATCAATGAAACCAGAATTTAATACTGACAATTTAGAATTATATAAAAAAGAAAATATTTTATTAGAAGTCAAATTTTAATGGCTGTAGAAGTAAGGTTCGGTTATGTGGATGAAGATGAAGCAAAAAAGAAGGCAATGATCAATATGATGCTTTTTATACAGAAAGTGCATGGGCTCCTTTGTATGATGATTGTGCAATTGAACACATAAAAAATGGAGAATGATATGAGTGTGCCAAGAAAGTTCCTTGAATTCTTGTCGGTGGAAGTCCGAACTGGATAAAGGGTAGCGACCAGTCCAACACCAAATCCCACAGTTAATAAGGCAACGAACTAACTGATGCTGGGATG